>JAEWRF010000199.1 GCA_023460155.1 Bacillota bacterium
AAAAGGATATTATTAACTCACAATACATATATAAATACTAAATATTAATTGGAGGGTTCGGCTATGACACAGACTTTCGGCAGCTCGATGGCTTCGATGTGCATGATGTGCGCGATGTGCGGCATCATGTGCTGCCGCATGTGCAAAAATGAACATGACCGAAGCCTTCTGCCAATCGAACTGCGCTGATTTTGTGCACAGTTTCATAAGGTAAGGGCTGACAGGTCAAAATCTGCCGGCCCTTTTTTGTACCCATTTTTCTTCGTACTCCATGAAATTCAAATAAAAATAAAAATTGAAAGGTTGATTGACAATGAGCGAGAGAAAATTTGGATTTGATACGTTACAGGTGCAGGCGGGGCAGAAGCCGGACCCGGCGACGGGAGCGCGCGCCGTCCCGATCTACCAGACTTCCTCCTATGTGTTCAAGGATACCGCGGAAGCGGAAGGCCGCTTCGCACTTACGGTTCCGGGCTACATCTATTCGCGTCTGACGAACCCGACCACCGACGTGTTTGAGCAGCGTGTGGCGGCTCTGGAAAACGGCACGGCGGCAATCGCGGTGGCATCCGGCGCGGCGGCGGTGACCTACGCAATTCTGAACATCGCGGGGGCGGGAGACGAAATCATCTCGGCCAGCACGTTGTACGGCGGCACCTACAGCCTGTTCGCCCACACGCTGCCGAAGTACGGCGTTCACACCGTATTCGTCAATCCGGACGACGTGAGCAGTTTCGAAAAGGCGATCACCCCGAAGACGAAGGCGATCTATTACGAGACCCTCGGCAACCCAGGCATCAACGTGATCGATTTCGACGCGGTGGGCGAGCTTGCAAAGAAGCACGGGATTCCTGTGATTGTAGACAACACGTTCGCGACGCCGTATCTGTTCCGTCCGCTGGAGCACGGCGCGGCGGTGGTGGTTCATTCCGCGACGAAGTTCATTGGCGGACACGGTTCCTCCATCGGCGGCGTGATCGTGGAGGGCGGGAACTTCGACTGGAAGAACGGGAAGTTCCCGGGCTTCACGGAGCCGGACGAGAGCTACCACGGAATTAAGTTCGGCGATCTCGGCGGCGGTGCTTTCGTGACGAAGATCCGCGCGCAGCTGCTGCGCGACACAGGCGCGACGCTTTCTGCGTTCAATTCGTGGCTGTTCATTCAGAGCCTCGAATCCCTCTCGCTCCGGGTGGCAAAGCATGTTTCCAACACGGAGAAAATCGTGGAATTCCTGGAAAGCAATCCGAAGGTAAAGGAAGTCAACTATCCGGGCCTGAAATCGAACAAATACTATGATCTCGCAAAGAAATACTTCCCGAAGGGCGCGGGCTCGATCTTCACGTTCTCGGTGAAGGGCGGGGTGGACGAAGCAAAGAAGTTCATCGACAGTCTGGAGATTTTCTCGCAGCTTGCGAATGTGGCGGACGCGAAGTCCCTTGTGATCCATCCCTCCACGACGACCCACCAGCAGCTGACCCCGGAGGAGCAGAAGGCCGCGGGCTTCGGCCCCGAGACCATCCGTCTTTCCATCGGCGTCGAGGACCCCGAAGACCTCATCTGGGATCTCGGTCAGGCGCTCGACAAGGCAATCAAAGATTAAGATCATACGCTTCCCAAAGACGCAGATACAACATACGGGACCTGTCAAAAGCAGGATAGTAAAATGTGAGGGGCGCCAAAACCGCTCCTCACTCTTTATCAGAGAAACTTATGGCGGACGGAGGTGCAGAGTCATGCCGATTACCGTGCCCGATGGGCTTCCGGCAGCGGAAGAGCTTGAAAAGGAAAATATTTTTGTGATGGACCGATGCCGGGCAATCCATCAGGATATACGCCCGCTGAAGCTCCTAATTTTAAACCTGATGCCGACGAAAGCGGATACGGAGCTCCAGCTGCTGCGCCTGCTGAGCAATACGCCGCTCCAGCTGGATGTGGAATTCCTTCGGATGGCCAGCCATGTGTCGAAGCACACGCCGACCGAATATCTGCTGAAATTCTATAAGAGCTTCCGTGAGGTAAAAGACAACCGGTACGACGGCATGATTATTACCGGCGCGCCCGTGGAGCGGCTGAAATTCGAGCAGGTGGATTACTGGCCGGAGCTCTGCCGGGTGATGGCATGGTCCAAACAAAACGTCTATTCCACGCTTCATATCTGCTGGGGAGCGCAGGCGGGACTTTATTTCCATTTCGGCGTTCCGAAGTACGAACTGCCCGAGAAGCTATCCGGCGTATACGAGCACCGAATCCTTTATCCGGCCCATCCGCTTCTGCGCGGGTTCGACGACTATTTCTGGGCGCCTCATTCCCGCTACACCGAGGTGCGGAAACAGGATATCGACAAAGTTCCCCGTCTGGAGATTCTGGCGGTGTCCCGAGAAGCGGGGGTCTATCTGGCCGCCAGCCGGAACGGGCGGCAGTTCTTCGTCACGGGGCACTGCGAGTATGACCGGAACACGCTGGAAAAGGAATACCGGCGGGACGTGAAAAAAGGTCTGCCGATTTCCGTGCCCACCCATTATTTCCGTGACGACAACCCCGAGAAGCCGCCTATTATCAAGTGGCACGGCCACGCTTCCCTGTTGTTTTCCAACTGGCTGAATTATTTTGTCTATCAGCGGACTCCCTACGATCTTTCCAATCTGGAAGCGCCTGCGGAATAACGCTTCGCCGCGCGGACGGTTTTTTTATAACAAATCTGGCAAAGGAGATTAAAAATGGCTGAACGCAAATATGGCTCCGAATACGGATTTCAGACAAGGGCGGTTCATTCGGGAAACGATGTCGACAAGGACACCGGCGCGATCAAGCGCCCCCTCACTATGGGCAACTGTTATGAACTTCCGTATGACCCCAGCAGCCTGAACTGGAGCAGCGCGGGAAAAGCGCTGTACACCCGCAACGGCGGGGTAAACCAGCAGTATTTACAGGAAAAAATCGCCGCTCTGGAGGGCACCGAAGACAGTGTGGTTCTTGCTTCCGGTGTGGCGGCGCTCTCCGGTGTGTTTTTTGCCTTCCTGAAATCGGGCGACCACGTGGTCAGCTCCAAGGTGACCTATATCGCCGTGTACCGCCTGCTGACGGAGCAGCTTAAGGAAAAATACGGAATTGAGGCGACGCTGGTGGATACGGCGGACCCGGAGGCCGTGCGGGCAGCCATCCGCCCGAATACGAAGCTGATCCACATTGAAACACCCGGAAACCCGACCATCGGAATCAGCGATATTGAGGAGATTTCAAAAATTGCCCGCGAAAAAGGAATCCTGTTTTCGGTGGACAACACGTTCGCGTCGCCGTACCATCAGCGGCCCGCGGAACTGGGCGCCGATTTGACCGTGGAAAGCCTGACAAAGTACATCAACGGCCACGGCGACGCCCTCGGTGGTTCGGTTTCCGGGAAAAAGGAGCTCATCGACAAAATCCGCGCGGACGCGATGGTAAACCTCGGCGGGGCCATCAGCCCGTTCAACGCGTGGCTGATTATGCGCGGAGCGGTTACCCTGCCGCTTCGGATGCGCCAGCACAGCGAAAGCGCCCTGCGGGTCGCACGGTTTCTGCAGGATCATCCCGCCGTCCGCTTCGTCACTTATCCGGGGCTGGAAAACAGCCCGGGGTATCGAATCGCCGCAAAGCAGATGAAAAACGGATTTTCCGGAATGATCGCATTCGGACTGAACGGAGACGCGGACGCTCATAACCGCTTCGTCAGTCACCTGAAAGTGATCACCTCCGCCGTTTCGCTCGGTCATGACGAAAGTTTGATCGTGTTTCTCGGGCCCGACGACGAGCGGCAGTACCTGTACCCGGAAGAATTCCACGGCGGCTTCTTCCGCTTCAGCGTCGGGCTGGAGGATGCGGACGATATCATCGGCGACATCCGGCAGGCGCTGGAACAAACCTTTCCGGACTGAATTTGTCACCCGTTTTTCCCGCCGCGTTCGGGAAAACAACATTTATAGGAGGATAACCTTATGAAAATAAATAGAATCGGTTCTCTGCTGTTAACCGCCGCACTGGCTCTTACCTCGCTGGCGGGCTGCTCTCAGCCTGCCGCCCAAAGCGGCGCCGCCCCTGCGGCCTCATCCGCCGCGGCTTCTTCCGCGGCGCCTTCCTCGGCGGTTTCGGAAGCCTCCTCAGCGCAGAGTGAAGATCTTCTGAACCAGATCAAGCAGAAGGGTGTTCTCACCGTCGGTACGGAAGGAACCTATTCCCCCTTTTCCTACCACGACGCTTCCAACAAGCTGGTCGGCTTCGACGTCGAGATCGCCGAACAGGTCGGCGATCAGCTTGGGGTAAAGGTACAGTTTGTTGAAACAAAATGGGATTCCATGATCGCCGGGCTGGACGCCAAACGTTATGACACGGTGTTCAATCAGGTCGGCATCACGGACGAACGAAAACAAAAATACGATTTTTCCACCCCGTACACCGTAACCCGCGCCGCCCTGATCGTCCGTGACGACAACACCGGAATCAAGTCCTTCGACGATCTTAAGGGCAAAAAGTCATCGCAGTCCCTGACCAGCAATTACGCCAAGATGGCCCAGAAGTACGGCGCGCAGCTGGTGGGAACCGACGGCTTCAATCAGTCGGCCGAACTCGTCATTGAAAAGCGCGCCGATGCGACCATCAACGACGACATCGCGTTTTACGACTACAAGAAGCAGAAGCCGGATGCTCCCATTAAGGTTGCCGCCACTCTGGACGACGCCAGCAAGAACGCCGTGCTGATCCGCAAAGGCAACGACAGTTTTGTAAAGGCGGTTGATGACGCGCTCGCCAAGCTGGCTGCCGACGGCACTCTGGCAAAGATTTCGCAGAAATACTTCGGGAAAGACGTCACGAAATAAATTCGGAAAAGAGCGTTGCCATGCTGGTGAATCAACGGGTGCTCAACATCCTGATACAGTCGTTCTGGCCGATCCTTTCGGCGGGTTTCGTTTACACCATTCCGCTTACTCTGATCTCTTTTGCAATCGGGCTGGTTATCGCGGTCGCCGTGGCGCTGGTCAGAATTTCCGGACTGAAAGTCCTGAAGAAAATCGCGGAATTTTACGTGTGGATCGTCCGCGGTACCCCGCTTCTGGTGCAGATTTTCATTATCTTTTACGGCCTGCCGAGCGCGGGGATCATCCTTGACCCTCTGCCCGCCGCGGTGATTGCCTTTTCGCTCAATGTGGGCGCCTACAGCTCCGAAACCGTGCGGGCCGCGATTCTCTCGATCCCGAAGGGCCAGTGGGAGGCCGGGTATTCGCTCGGCATGGATTATTTTCAGGTGCTTCGGCGTGTGGTAATCCCCCAGGCCGCCCGGGTTTCCGTTCCGCCGCTGTTCAACTCCTTCATCGGTCTGGTCAAGGATACTTCGCTTGCGGCAAATATCACCGTAACGGAGATGTTCATGGTCACCCAGCGGGCCGCGGCAAATACGTATGAGCCGCTGGCTCTGTACTGCGAGGTCGCGTTTATCTACCTGATTTTCTGCACGGTTTTAAGCAGGGTGCAGAAGGCCGCGGAGCAGAAGCTCAGCGCGGGGCAAAGCGGGGTGGCGAAATAATGTTTTCCATTACAAATCTTTCGAAGAGCTTCGGGGATAAAACCATTCTGCGCCCGATGAGCCTGAGCGTCGAGTCCCACCGGACCACGGTCATTATCGGGCCTTCCGGTTCCGGAAAAACGACCTTGCTTCGATGCATGAATCTGCTGGAGCTTCCGGATTCCGGAACGCTGGATCTGGAGGGAAACGTGCTGGAATTCGGCGCAAAACCGGTCGCACAGCGGGATATTCTGAGATTCCGTCAGCACACGGGCATGGTTTTCCAGAGCTTTAACCTTTTCCCGAACCGGACGGCTCTTGCCAATATCATGGAGGGGCCGCTGACGGTGCTTCGGAAGCCAAAAGGCGAGGCGCGGGACGAAGCGCTTCAGCTGCTGGGAAAAATTGGTCTGTCCGACAAAGCGGATGCCTATCCCGCGGAGCTTTCGGGCGGGCAGCAGCAGCGGGTCGCTATTGCACGCGCTTTGGCCATGAAGCCCGAGGTCCTTTTGTTCGACGAGCCCACCAGCGCACTGGACCCGGAGCTGGAGGCCGAAGTGCTCGGTCTGATCCGCGAACTCTCAAAGGAGAATTACACCATTGTCATTGTTACGCACAAAATGTCATTTGCCCGCGAAGTCGGGCACCAGTTTCTGTTTCTGAGCGAAGGGGAAATTCTGGAACGCGGACCGTTCGAAGAGATCGGCGCTTCCTCAAACCCCAGAATCCACCAGTTTTTGAATATGGTTTAATTTGTTCCGGCCGCCCTGAGGGCCGGAATGCCGAAAGGCCGGACGGGAGTTTTTAAAATCCCGTCCGGCCTTTTTAAGGTGCAAAGCGTACGCTGTGCGTTCCAGAAGAATATGGATGAAACAAATCTTTTTTATAATTGCAAAAATTGCAGATTAGATCGAAATAGCATGATATAATCTTGTCGGTATCTTTTTAACATTACGTTCACAATTGAATAAGCATCAACTCCATATTAGTCCACAGATACGGTGTGGAAGTTTCTACGTGGCAACCGTAAATCGCCTACGCTATGGTGTTCTTAAAGTGTAACCTAACAGGACAACCGCTTTTCAGCTGCCCTGTTAGTTTATATTGTTTTTGCCTGCTGGCAGACTGGGAACACCGTTCCCAGTCTGCTTTTGTTTTTTTAGGAGGATGGAAAATGAATTATTATGAACTTCAGGTTGCGGGGGTTCACAGAAAGCTGCCGATTATCCGAATCACCGATTCGCTGTCCATTGCGAGCTTTGTTATTCTTGGAGATTCGGAGCTGGTCATCCGGGCGGCTCAGGAGCTCAGCAAAAAAATTCCAGAGGTAGATTACCTGATTACCGCGGAGGCAAAAGGAATTCCCCTGGTACAGGAGCTTGCCCACGCTTTGGGAATGAATCGGTATTTCGTGGCCAGAAAAAGCATTAAGCCCTACATGAACGATCCCGTTGTGACGGAGGTCTATTCCATTACAACGCAGGCAAAGCAAATCCTTTGCCTGGAAAAGGAAGAGGGAGAACTGATCCGTGGAAAACGGATTTTGATTGTCGACGACGTCATCAGCACGGGGGATTCCATAAAGGCAATGGAAACTCTTGTGAAGAAGGCCGGGGGCAAAATAGCCGGCAAGGCCGCGATCCTTGCGGAAGGCGATTCGGCGGACCGCAGCGACATTATCTTCCTGGAAAAGCTGCCCGTGTTTCCGGTGAAGCCGTCTCGTTAAGCACCCGCGTGATTTATGATGGGAGATAGTAATTTGGGTTTCTCTATTAAAAATATCAGCTATCAGTACAGCGAAGATTCCAAAGCGGTACTTCAGAATGTCAGTTTTGAAATAGAAAAAGCGCAGGTAACGGCGATTGTCGGCCCGAGCGGATGCGGCAAAACTACGCTTGTAAATATTTTAAGCGGCGTGATACCGGAGCTTATGCCGATGGGCGTTTACGAGGGCTCTTTCGATGTTGACGGAGAAATTAACATTTCCGTGGTCAGCCAGTCCCCCGAAAATCAGCTGTTTGGTTACGGAGTAGAGGACGCTATCTCCTTCGGCGTTGAAAACATGGGACTGCCAAGCGAAGAGATCTCGGAGCGGGTGGAGTATGTGCTGGACCTTCTCAATATCCAGCACCTGAGAAAGCGCTCGATTGCCACGCTGTCCGGCGGTCAGCGTCAGGCGGTCTGCATTGCCTCTGTTTTGGCGATGCGACCCGATATTCTCATTATGGACGAGCCGGTCAGCTCCCTGGATCCGGAAGGGAAGAGAATGATTCAGTCGATTCTAAACCAGCTTCGCGAAACGGGTCAGACCACCGTCATCGTGGACAACAACCTCGACTGGTTTTCCGGAATTGTGGATCACGTCATCGGGCTTGCAGACGGCCGTGTGATTTTCAACGGCAGTAAGGATGAGTTCTTCAGGAATTTTGAAATCCAGAACAAACTCGGGGTGACGATTCCGCAGGAGGTTGAAATTTACCGGCAGCTGGCGGAAAAAATAGAGAATCTGGAGCTGTTTGACACCGTCGACGGTGCAAAGCGGGTTCTGGGCCGCATCCTTCCGCCCGGAAAGGAAAAGGTTTTGCCGGTTCCCGAACCGGAAGACGCACAGGAAAAAATCCTGACGGCGGAAGGGCTCTGCAAAACCTTTTCGGACGGATTCCACGCTCTGATCGACGTGAACGCCGCTTTGGAAAAGGGAAAAGTCATCTCGATTATCGGGCAGAACGGTTCCGGAAAAACGACGTTTGTAAAGCATCTGAACGGTTTGTACCGGTCTACCAAGGGAACTGTCCGGTACAAAGGGGTCGAAACCACCGGCAAATCGGTTGCGCAGATCAGCCGGGACATTATTCTGGTGTTTCAGAACCCGGAGCACATGCTTTTTGAAGAGTCGGTTTATAAGGAACTGACCTTCTGCGCACGCGCGCAGGGGGTGGAGTTTTCCGAAAGCGACGCGTTAAAGGTCCTGGAGCAGTACGGGCTGCTGGAAGATAAAGAAGAGCTGCCGCTCAATCTTTCTATGGGAAAAAAGCATTTATTGACGATCCTCTCCGTGCTCTTTTCAAGCGCCGAAGTGGTGATTCTCGACGAACCGACCCTCGGGATGGATTTACATATCAAAAACCAACTGGAAAGCATCATTCGGCATCTGGCGGAAAGCGGCAAAACCGTCGTGATCATCAGCCATGAAATTCCTCTGGTCTTCAAGGTCTCGGATCAGATTCTCGTGCTTAACAACGGTATCAAACTGGCGCACGATTCAAAAGTTGCTCTGGCCGGCAAGGAAGAACTTTTCGAGGAAATCAACATCTCGCTGCCGCCCGCCGTTCTGCTGTCAAAGTATTTTGGCTTTTCCGAAGTCTGCTGTGACGTCGACTCTTTCGTCCGCGAATTTGCCGGCAGGATTTCCTGATGCGATCATTGGAGGATCACAAATGAATGATTTTTTGCAGTATGTAGAATTGGATTCGTTTCTGCACCGGCTGGATCCGAGAACGAAATTTATATTTTTTGTCGTGATATCGATTCTTACCTCGTTTGTGAAAAGCGGCGCGGCGCTTTTGTTCCTGTTCGCGGTGTTTCTGGTGATCTGGACCTTCAGCCACATTGGAAAATACATCGCCGTTCTCGCGTCAAAGGTAAGGGTGCTTTTGCTTTTCATCTTCCTGCTCTGGCTGATTCTGGGTGCTTTTACGGTCAACGAAGGCCCCGTTATTTACCGTCAGGCGTTTTCCCTGTTCGGCGGGCATTATGTTTTCAGTCTGGAATGGTACGACCTTTATAAGGGTGCCGTGCTTGACCTGCGCGTTTTCCTAATGATTTCCGTATTCTATACGGTGATCCTTTCCACCAATTTCAGCCAGATCATTTACGGCCTTCATTGCTGGAGAGTGCCCTATTCGGTGGCTTTTGGGGTCGGCCTCGTTTTTCAGATTATTCCCATGATCATCAAGGAATTCAGCACCATCATGGAAGCGCAGAGCTCCCGCGGCTTGGAAGTAGAGCGCTGCGGCATGCTTGCGAAGATGAAAAACTACGTGATCGTATCGTTGCCGCTCCTGTTCCGGGTTCTGGGGAAAGGCCACTGCATTTCGCTCGCGATGCATTATTACAAACTGAATTTCAAGGTAAAGCGCTCTTCGTACAAGGCAATTCAGCCCACATGGAGGGATACGGTCTTTACCGGCGTTACGATTGTTTCCACGGCTCTGGCGGTCATCCTGCAGATGATGTTTTATATTCAAATATAGGAAATCAAAGGGAGTGCAGTTATGATAGCAAAATGGGAAAACCTTACCCGGGAACAGATTGCGGGGCTGGACAAAGAGAAAACAATCGTATTGCTTCCGACGGCCGCAACCGAACAGCACGGGGCGCATCTGCCCGTCGGGACAGATTCGATTATCCTTTCCACACTGATCGACCGCATCATCGAGGCTCAGAATTTCGAAGAGGGCAATCTTCTTTTTGCCCCGCAGCTCTGCATCGGAAAAAGCAACGAACACATGGGCTTTCCGGGAACCCTTACGTTCGGAACGCAGACCTATTACTCTCTGCTGCACGATATTGCCTCGGCTATTGCGAAAAGCGGGTTCAAAAAGCTGGTCCTTTTCAACAGCCACGGCGGAAATACGGACATGCTGAACCTGATCAGCCGCGACCTGAGAATTGATCTCGGTCTGGATGTTTTTGTCTTTGACTGGTGGTTCACGCCGTTCTGGAACAAGGGACTGGAAGGACTGAAGCAGTCCGGAAAGTACGGAGTTTTCCACGCGTGTGAGCTGGAAACGTCCCTGATGCTGGATGCAAGGCCGGAAACCGTACATATGGAGCTTGCGGTTGACGAAGATCCGGTGGAAAGCCTGAGGGATAACGAATATGTCACGATTCTGGGTCCTTACACCGCCGGGTGGAAAACCAGCGACGTGACGAAAAGCGGCGTAATTGGAGCGCCGACCTACGC
>JAEWRF010000200.1 GCA_023460155.1 Bacillota bacterium
TGCATGGAGAGCGGAATCGCCGTCCACTGGTATTTTTTCAGCCCGCCGTAATAATGGGTCTTAAACATGGCGAAGCCGTCCTTTTCATACAGCGGGTGCGGCTTTAAGTCAAGGCGCGGGGAATCGATGTGGGCCGCTGTGATGCGCACGCCGTCCGACGCGCCGTCCTCGCCGATCACGGCAAGAATCACGGCCTTTTCACGGTTGTTATAGTACACTTTTTCGCCGGGGCGGTACCGCTTGGTTTCCTCGTACTCAACGAAGCCGTGCTCTTTGGCCACCCGGACGGCATAGGCCGCGACCTCGCGCTCCGTTTTCGCGGCGCCGATAAACTCCTTGTAACCCTCGCAGAAGGCGTCGGCCTCCCGCAGCTGCGCGTCCGTCACCTGAAGGCATCCGTTTTTGCGGCTGACCAGCAGTTCTTCCGTCAGCTTCTTTACTTCGGCCTGATCCATTTCCTTCTCCATTTTCTCTCTCCTTTTCGGTTCACGATTCAATAAAGATTATTATAATTCTGAATGTTCTGCTCCACCGCCGCCACATAATTCCGCGTTTCCGGGTAAGGAATCTTCTTCAGGCTTCGCCCGTCCTCGGAATAATCGCTGTTCTTCAGCCAGGAGTTCACCGTGCCGATTCCCGCATTGTAAGCGCAGAGTGCCGTTCGGCGGTCCCCGTACTTCTTGAGCAGGAGCTCGAGAAAGTGACAGCCGTACCGGATGTTAACGCGGGGCGTGAACAGATCCTTCTCCGTGTACGTCAAGTCGGAAGGCCGCTGCTTCTGCAGCCATTCCAAGGTGTCCGGGGTCAGCTGCATCAGCCCGAGCGCGCCCGCATGGGACTGTGCCTCCGGGTCAAAGCCGCTCTCCGCACGGATGACGGAATACACCAGCATCGGGTCGAGACCGTCCGCCTTAGCTTCCGCCGTAACAATTTCCGAATACCCCAGCGGATAGACGGTTTTCATAAACCGCAGATAGCCGTACCGCAGAAGCACAGCGGCCGCCGCCAGCAGCAAAACCAGAAAAATCAGAGTCCGCGCCTTATGATTTTTCATATAGATCCCTCAGGATGCGTTCCAGCAGAGCTTTGACTGCACCGTCAAAAACGCTCCAGTCAGCGGTCCCGTCAAACGTGTAATCCGCGTGCTCCTCAAAATAGGAAACACCGTGCTGCGCCCGCATCCGCTCCTCGGCCTGTTCGGCGGCGATGCCGTCGCGCGCCATAACGCGCGCAAGGCGGACAGCGTCGGGGGCTACAACCGCGATTGTCGCGTCGCAGAGGCTTTCGGCGCCGCTTTCAAACAGCAGCGGGGCGTCCAGAATGACGGCAGCGGCGCCGGTTTCCTGCGCTTGACGCAGCCGGCGTACGGATTCCTTTATTATTGCCGGGTGTGTGATTCGATTCAGTGCCTTTGTGCGCTCCGGATCGGAAAAAGCGCGCCTGGCGAGCAGTCGGCGGTCCAGCGTTCCGTCCGGCTCAACGATATCCGCTCCGAATTCTTCCTGAAGCGCGGCCCGGCACTCCGGCATGGCGACGGCTTCCCGTGCGAGGCGGTCCGCGTCGACGACCGCACAGCCGAGCTTTTTCAGCGCCGCCGCCACGGTGGACTTTCCCGCTCCCGTCGGTCCGGTCAGGCCGAGCACAGGACTAAGCAAGCCGAAGCACCTCGAATCCCGCCGCCCGCATCAGGCGGTTGTAAACGGCAAGCCCGACCCCGGATGGCTCCGGGCAGCGCGCGTACACCGTCTTCGCCCCGATCTCATCCAGCCGGCGCAGGGCTTCGAACAGTTCGCGCGCCTGCTCCGCACCGTCGTCCTCCGCTCCGTAGCAGACCGCAGGCACCCGAAGATTTTTCTCCTCGCCGTCGTAGCAGAGCGCCGCGACGCCCGGCTCCGCCTTCGCGTTCACGAAGGCGAAATACGCTTCCTCACCGCCCTGCAGAATAATGACGTTCGCCTTGGGGGAATAGTGCTTGTATTTCATTCCCGGCGACAGAGGATGCGCCCCCTTCGGCAGGGGATTCATGACGGCGTTGTCCACATCCACGCGCCCGAGAACGGACCGGAGCTGCTCCAGCGTGATCCCTCCCGGCCTTAACAGGCGCGGCGGATCGGAAGCGAGAGTGATAATCGTGGACTCCACCCCGACTCCGCAGGGGCCGCCGTCCAGCACGGCCTCAATGCGGCCGTCCATATCGCGCAGAACGTGCTCCGCAGTCGTCGTGCTCGGCAGCCCCGAGCGGTTCGCAGAGGGCGCGGCAATCGGCACGCCCGCCGCCGTGATGAGCGCCCGCGCCACCGGATGAGAAGGGAACCGGATTCCAACGGTCGGCAGTCCTGCGCTTACGAGATCCGGAATCAGCTTCGATTTCGGCAGCACCATGGTCATCGGCCCCGGCCAGAAAGCCTCCGCCAGCCTGCGCGCCGACTCCGGCACCTCCGACACCAGCCGTTCGATCTGATCGAACTCCGAAATGTGCACAATCAGGGGGTTATCCTGAGGCCGCCCCTTCGCTTCAAAAATTTTAGCCACCGCAGCCGCGTCGAGCGCGTTTGCGGCAAGCCCGTAAACCGTTTCCGTCGGCATTCCGACCAACCCGCCTTCGCGGAGAATCCGCGCCGCGGTTTCAACGGCTCCCTGTTTTTTTGCGTCCAGAAAAAGGGTTTGCAATCTATTCGTCCCTCTCCGTCTGATTTTCCGCGGTCCCGCTCAGCTTTTCCGCGCGGTCCGCGGCAACAAGCGCATCTACAATTTCGTCGATGCTTCCGTTCAGAATATCTTCCAGCCGGTAAAGCGTCAGGCCGATTCGGTGATCGGTCACGCGCCCCTGCGGATAGTTATAAGTTCGGATCCGCTCGGAGCGGTCTCCCGTGCCGACCTGGGAGCGCCGCTGCGCGGCCACCTTATCGTCCTGCTCCTTCTGCCGCATCTCATAGAGGCGGGAGCGCAGAATTTTAAGGGCGCGGTCCTTGTTTTTGTACTGGCTGCGCTCGTCCTGGCACTCCACCACCATGCCGGTCGGCAGGTGTGTCACGCGGATGGCCGAGGAAGTTTTGTTGATGTGCTGCCCGCCCGCGCCGCTGGAACGGAACGTGTCGATTCGCAGGTCGCCCGGGTCCAGTTCCACTTCCACCTCATCCACCTCGGGCAGAACGGCAACAGTGGCCGTGGAGGTGTGAATTCGCCCCTGCGTTTCGGTCTCCGGAACGCGCTGCACCCGGTGCACGCCGCTTTCGAATTTCAGGCGGGAGAAAGCACCTTCGCCGGTGATCATGAAGCTGATTTCCTTAAAGCCGCCCAGCTCCGTTTCGTTCGCGTTCAGGATTTCCGTCTGCCACCCGCGCGTCTGCGCGTACATGGAGTACATTCGGAACAGCACGGCCGAAAACAGGGCGGCTTCCTCGCCGCCGGCCCCGCCCCGGATCTCCACGATGACGTTCCGCTCGTCGTTCGGGTCCTTCGGCAGCAGGAGAAGCTTCAACTCCGAGGAAATCCGATCCCGGTCGGCGCGCGCCGAATCCAGTTCCTCCTGCGCCATCTGCCGCAGTTCCCGGTCTGCTCCCGACCCCTCCAGAATTTCCTTTGCCTCTGCTTCCGCGGTCTGCGTGTTTTTATACTCTTTGTATTTATCCGCGATCGGTTCAACCGATTTGAATTCCTTCATCAGCTTCTGGTACAGCGCGGGGTCGGAGGCGACGGCCGGCTCGCAGAGCTTCTGGTTCAGTTCCTCGCGGCGCTTTTCAAAGATTTCCAGATTTTCAAACATGCGTTATGCTCCTTTGTTTATAAGTGAAGAACAGCAAAGGAGCGTGCTAATATTCATCCTGCGTTTTTTCCCGCAGGATCTTCT
This sequence comes from Bacillota bacterium, assembly GCA_023460155.1. Taxonomy (GTDB): domain Bacteria; phylum Bacillota; class Clostridia; order Oscillospirales; family Acutalibacteraceae; genus Caproicibacter. Next base: position 3,851 of record JAEWRF010000200.1, read on the forward strand.
TGATATTTTTTTCGCATTTCAGGCGTGGGACCATGATTTCATGCCCGCATTTGGTGCATCGGATTTTGAAATCCATGCCGGAGCGGAGCAC
>JAEWRF010000201.1 GCA_023460155.1 Bacillota bacterium
ATCTTTTTCGGCGCAATCCGACAGAAATAAGGAAAGACAGTCTCCTCCAAATTGCAGAAACGCGGTTTCGCCTTTTCCTCATTCGGCGCGGGAGCCTCAATTTCGGGTGAACCGGCTGATTTTTTTAGGCGGCGGTGTTATAATAAAAAAAACGAAGGAGGATGTTCCATGAGCTTTGGAAGTAAAATTTTAAAATATCAGGATGCGATGCTGCGGGATCTCGCGAAGCTGGTTGCCGTACCGTCCGTCAATGCGCCGGCGCTGGAGGGCATGCCGTTTGGAAAAGACTGTGCGGATGTGCTGGGACTGATTTTAAAAATGGCGGAAGATATGGGCCTTAAAACGGCAAATGTCGGCAATTACGCGGGGCACGCGGAATACGGCGCCGGCGATGAAGTTGCCGCCGTCGTAACCCATGTGGACGTCGTTCCGGCCGGAGATGGGTGGGAGACCGATCCGTTCACCATGACAGAAAAGGGGAACTGCTGGTACGGCCGCGGCACCGCAGATGACAAGGGCGCCGCCATCGCCGCGCTGTACGGTCTGAAGGTCCTCAAAGAGGAAAAGGTGATCGGAAACCGCAGAATCCGTGCAATTTTCGGCTCCGGGGAAGAAACCGGAAGCAACGACCTTGAAATGTATTTCAAAAGCGAACAGATGCCCGTGATGGCTTTTACCCCGGACGCGGAGTATGGAATCTGCAACCGGGAAAAGGGAATGATGCGGCTTGAGATTTCGGATCGGAAAAATGCTGCGGGGCCGGTCGTCTCCTTTGACGCCGGCACAGTGATCAACGCCGTTCCGGCGCGCGCCGAAGCGGTTCTGAGCTGTTCCGCGGAACAGGCAGCCGCACTGGAGCGGGCAGCAAAAACAGCCGAAGGGGAGTTCCAGTTTGAAAAGACGGCGGATGGCGTGAAAATTGTATCGCTCGGCAGAGCTTCGCACGCCATGCAGCCACAGGAGGGCTTCAATGCCGCGTCGCACCTGAACACTCTGTTGGCCGGCGTTTTTTCCGAAGCGGAGCTGGGCGGGCTCCTTGCATTCCTGAACCGCGCCGTGGGTACGGAGACGGACGGCGCTTCGCTCGGCATAGCATGCAGCGACGCGGAATCCGGATCGTTGACACTCAATCTCGGTCTTCTGCACATCGGCACAGCGGGTGCCTCTGCAGGGATTGACATCCGTTACCCGGTGACGTGCGGCGGGGATGAAATTTTTGCGAAGATCCGCGCGGCGGCGGAGAAGGCCGGACTTCGTGCGGAGCTTCTCGCCCACAACCCGCCGCTTTTCCTGCCGGACGGCAGCAAACTGATCCGGCTCCTGCAGAGCTCCTACGCGGAAATCATGGGCAGCCCTGCGGAGCTTTACTCCACCGGCGGCGGAACCTATGCGCGTGAATTGAAGGGGAACTGCGTAGCATTTGGCCTGCTCTTTATGGACGAACCCGACCGCCGCCTGCACAACACGGGCGAGCACATCGATACGGCCCGCTTCCTTCAGCACGCGCAGATCTGCCTTGAGGCGATGTACCGGATGCTGACGGTATGACGTTATCTAGTTATGAGAACAGCTTCTTAAAACAGACGAGGAGGCAAAATGCCAAATTACCGCACAGTCACATTAGAAGAAATTCTGAAAAACGAAGAGATTAAGGCTTATATCGAATGCGGAAACCATAATCTGGGCGAGATCGGCTTCACCGAACACGGCTTCGCGCATGCGAAGCGCTCCGCGAACTACGCGGGGAATATCCTGCAAAGTCTGGACTACGACGCGCGCACCTGTGAACTGGCGCGCATCGCGGGGTACATGCACGACATCGGCAACGTAGTGAACCGCGTCAACCATGCGCACAGCGGCGCCCTGATGGCGTTCGACATTCTGAACCGGCTCGGTATGCCGCCCGCCGAAGTGGCGGCAGTCGCGGCGGCAATCGGAAATCACGATGAGGGAACGGCTGCCGCCGTAAGCCCGATCGCGGCCGCGCTCATCCTATCGGATAAGGGAGACGTCAGGCGCACGCGTGTGCGCGACCGGGAAACGGTCACCGCCGATATCCACGACCGGGTCAATTACGCGGTGGAGCACGCATCAACCGAGATTGATACGGAGAACAAGACCGCGACGCTGAACATCACCATTGATACGCAGATCTGCCCGGTGATGGAGTATTTTGAAATCTTCATGACCCGCATGGTGCTCTGCCGGCAGGCGGCACGGTACCTCGGGCTTCAGTTCGAACTGATCATCAACGAAACCCGCCTGCTGTGATTGTCTGTGTGAAAAATGCTCGGAATACGAAAAGTATTCCGAGCATTTTTGCCTTGCCCTGCAAAAAAATATCTCACCGCTCCGGTATCCCTCAGATTTTTACTGAATCACAACAGCCTGAGAGAGGAGACTTTCGTAGCGCTGTTCAAAAAGCGCCCGGCTGTAGAGAACCGTGCCGCGGGAATCATCCGGGTCGCTCAGGATCACCTGGGAATCGGTGTAGCCGATCAGCACAACAGTGTGCTCCCGATTGATCCACTGATAGTATTCGCCGTTGTCATCGAGGAACCAGCCGGGGCCGAGAGAAGGCTCCCGCATTCCCATAGTGACCCATACAATCACGGGGACACCTTCGCCGATCAGGGAATACAGGTCGCTGGCGGACGTCCCCGTAATGTCGTAGGCGAAGCGGTTTGCCTTAGCGGAAATCAGATAATTATTCACCGCATTGCTGATGACCGGCGCATAACAGCCGTAACGGTCTCCCGTCGGACTGCCGACAAAGGTTTTCCAGGGATTCGGCCCGTAGGTTTTGCCGCTGACGGTGCGGAAATCGTTGCTGACCGAAAGAAACGGAAGCAGATCGGTTTTATTGATGGAAAAGCCCAGATAGTTCAGAACGATGGCGGCGGAGGTTACCTCGCACCCGGCTTGAAGCTCCGGGTTTTGCTGTATGTTTTTAACGGAAAGAACTTTTCCCTTTCCCGGTGCGATGCTGGGCAGAGGGGCGGTGCCGGACTTGTTGTTGGTACTGGCCTGCGCCTTGCTGCTGGAGGAACGTACGGGAGGCACTTCCTTTTCCCCGCAGCCGGAGAGACAGCCGAGCAGGAATGCCGCGGTTACCGTGAAGAGAATCCCGCGGAAAAGGATGACGCTTATACCGGAGAAAATCCGTTTCCTTGTATGAATCATTTCCAACCAACTTTCCGGATTCCGCATGTTTTTTTTATTATAACATGAAGTTGCCTGTTCTGCATGAGAAAATGCGAAATCGGTTTTGTTTTGTCAAACTGTGTAAAAACATTTGACGATCTACGATTCCCGGATTATACTAATCCTTGGAATCCAAACCGATGGGAGATTACCAATGGCTATTATCCTTTAATCAAAAGAATATGCCTTACTAACTTAGCTGCGTGCTGCGCGGCTTGTTTTTGTCAGGCAATTTTAAGGATTAATGGATCTGTTGCCGGATTTTGGGTTTGGATTTTAAGCCGTTATGGCTGAAATTTTGAAAAACCGGAAAGCCGCGTCAGGGTATCTGTGCCTTGACGCGGCTTTTTTGTGTGCAGGAGGAAAATTTATGAAAAATCTTCATGTTTATAGTCCGCCATTTTGCTCCTTCCTGATTGAAACGCTCATACCAGGAAGGAATAATAGAATTGAAAAAAGTAATATGGACGGCACGCTATCTCAGCGCGCCGACAGCGGTTCGGTACTGCAGGCACTGCGGCGTCCGAACAGCCTTTGCTTCCAGCGGCCTTTTTCGGGTGAACGCCCAACAGAAGTCCCTGGATGTCTGGCTGATTTTCAAATGCCCGGACTGCAATACGACATGGAACTGTACGATCCTGTCCCGTGTTAATCCGCGCGCGCTGCCGCCGGATTTGCTCGAGGGGTTTTACGCGAACGACGCGGAACTTGCGATGCGCTACGCGTCGGATGCGGCTCTGCTGAAAAGGAACGGTTCGGAACCCGGAATCGCGGAAATTGAAGTTCTGGGTGAAGAAATTGATTTTACGGAGCCGGTCCGCGTCGAACTGACGGCCGAATGGCCCGCTGAACAGAAGGCGGCGTCAGCCGTGCGGGAAAAGCTCGGCATTTCCCGGAGTCAATTCGCCCGCCTGTGCGAAAGCGGAAGAATTCGCTGCGTCTCGGGGCAGAATCTGAAAAAATGCAGGCTTGCCGGCACGAGTGTTTTTGAAATCCGATAGGGAATAAAAGGGCGCGGGGTGGAGTTTCCATCCAGCGCCTTTTCACACGGATTTGTGAGAATGCGAAAAATATGGTATAATGTCTGAAATTCACTGCGGTAAGGTAAGAAAGCGGGGACAAATATGCAGGATGCTCCGATTATTATTCAAGGCGAGGCAGAATATCCGGGCTGCCGGGAAGGATCCGGTATTTCAGGGAGCGGGAGCCTGTAGATGCCCGGTTCCTCGCATCGGCCTCGGAGTGATTTCAAACAATGAACTAACCGGGCAAAAAACGAGGCGGGCTCCGCAGATCTTTTCAGCAGTTTGTGACGGATGCGCTGTTGAATCCTGCGAAATAGGCGCGTAGTTCCTGCGTGGAACTCTGCCCCGGAGCGTTTTATGGTAAGATGTTTTTGCAAGAAATTCCGGAAAAGACCGGTGGAATGAGAGGGCCGCGGGCTTGTCAAATTTAAAAGAAAATATGTCCGTGTACCGCGGGCTGCCCCGGGGAGTCTATTTCCTGTTTTTTGCGAACGTGATCAACGAGATGGGCGGCTTCATCATGCCGCTTATGACCCTGATCCTGACGGTGAAAATCGGAATGCCGGATTCTCAGGCGGGCCTGTTTGCGTCGCTGGCCATGCTGGTGCGCGCGCCGTTTCTGCTTTTGGGCGGAAAGCTTGCGGACCGTTTCGGCGGAAAGCGGGTCGTCCTTCTGTTCAACGCGGCGGGCGCGCTGGTCTATCTTTTCTGCGGAATGCGGAAGCCGGATCTGTTCATCGCTTTTCTGATCCTTGCGGCCTCCGCCTTTTTCGCTGCAGCACAGCCGGCCCTGAACGCGGTGGCGGCGCAGATTTCGCCGCGTTCCCGGATCGGAAGCGTATACTCGCTGATGTATCTGGGACTGAATCTCGGCTTTGCAATCGGGCCCACGCTGGCGGGCTTCCTGTTCAATTCCTATCTGAACACCCTGTTCTGGCTCGACGGGCTGTCAACTTTGCTGGCAACCGCCTTGGTCCTGTTTGGGGTACATACGAAAGGGGCGGCAGAGCCGACCTATCCGGAACAGACGGAGACAGCGTCCGAAATGTCTGCGGAAACTCCGTTTCTGGTGTTTCTGCGCCGAACTCCGGTTCTGGCAGCATTTAACGCGGTCATGCTTCTGTTTTATTTCTGTGTTTCCCAGTGGAGCTTTCTGCTGCCGCTGCAGATGGTCCGGCTGTTCCCGGAGTCCGGGGCCACAAAGTTCAGTTTCTTATTCAGCACCAACGCGGTTGCGGCAATTGTGCTCACGGCTCTGCTGACCGTTCCGATGCAGAAGCTGCGGCCGGTCGGCGCCGTTTTCCTCGGGGGCATTTTTTATGCGGCCTCGTTCCTGCTGTTTGCGTTCAGCCGGGAAATCGGCTTTTTCTTTGCCTCCATGGTGGTTCTTACAGCGGGAGAGGTTTTTGTGGTTGTCAATTCGAACAGCTGCATCGCGCTCTATACGCCTCAGAGCCACATGGGGCGCGCGACTTCCCTGCTGTTTACCATGAAAACCGCCGGACAGGCCCTCGGGCCCGCCGTCATGGGTGCGGTTCTCGCGGAAACGGGCTTTGCAAACGCCTGGCTGATCGTATTTGCGGTCATGCTTTTTGCGGCCTGTTCCCTTGTTTTTGTCAGAAGGCTGGAGCGAACCCGGTAAGGCTCTTCCAAGGGTTCCGCCCGTTCTAAAATAGTAATCCAACGGCCCGGAGCGTTTCGGGAGACGGAACGCCGTAATAACGATATTTCAGGAGGAATCAAGCCATGTACTCTGACCTTTCCTATTTATCCGTAAGTCTGCCCGAGGACATCGAAAAACTCAAATGGGCCGGCGATTTCGAGTCGGAGCTCCGCGTCATTGAAAAACGGCTCCAAATGGACCTTCCCCTTGCAATGAAAAAACGGCTGGAGCTGGAAAAGGAAATCGTGAAGATTCTCCCGATGGATTATCCCTATACCAGGGAGGAAGCGCTCCGGGCTGCGGATGACGCGATCCGGGATTTCAGCGCGGCCGAATTTGACGAGTGGAAGGATCAGGGCGCCATCGACTGGCTTTTGGTAAACGGCGAAGTCCGATACAAGGATGATTTCGTGGCGAATCTCATTAAGACCCGCCCGGCGATTACGGCACGGGTAAAGAATCCGCAGTCGGCAGAGGGGAAAAAGAAAAACTTCGCTTTGCTGGATGAAACCATCGCTTCCATGAAGAAAAAGGGCGGACTGAGCTATCATATCCGCATCCGCTCGGCTCTTACCGTCGATCCGGATTCCGTGCGGGAGGGCGAGCCGATTACCGTCCACCTGCCGATCCCCGTCGCAGGGGCGCAGGCGAAAAACATAAAGATCCTCAGCGCTTCTCCCGAGCCTTTTGCTATTGGTTCCGAGAATGACCCGCAGCGGACGGTGTGCTTCCGGGAAGCGCTGAAGCCTGGGCAGGAGTTCGCGGTGGAGTACGAATACGACAACTGTATGAATTATGCGGATCCCAAACCGGAGGAAGCCGACGCATCGCAGCCGGATTTTTGCACGGACGAGCAGGCTCCCCACATCGTTTTCACACCGTATCTCCGCAGCCTGACCGCCGAGATTGTGGGCGATGAGAAAAACCCGGTGCGCAAGGCGAGAAAAATCTACGATTTTGTGACGACGAAGGTTATGTATTCCTTTGTCCGTCCCTATTTTGCCATCACCAACATTCCCGAATACGCCGCGGCAGGCCTGAAGGGCGACTGCGGGGTTCAGGCGCTTCTGTTCATCACCCTGTGCCGCTGTGCCGGGATCCCCGCCCAGTGGCAGTCCGGCTTATACTCGACGCCACTTGACATCGGCTGCCACGATTGGGCGCGGTTCTACATCGCCCCGTACGGCTGGCTGTTCGCAGACTGCTCCTTCGGCGGAGCGGCCTACCGGGAGGGTGCCGTGGAGCGCTGGAATTTTTATTTCGGGAACCTCGAGCCGTTCCGTATGCCGGCGAACTCCGAGTTCCAGCGTGAATTTACCCCTGCGAAGAAATTTTTGCGGAACGATCCCTACGACAATCAGACCGGCGAAGCAGAATATGAGGACCGCCCCCTTGTTCACGGCGAATACAAAACGGAACACACCGTTCTGGAAATCCGGGAGATTTGAGTACTTTCCGAAAATGGCATAAGAAGAGGGCTGCTGCAAACCTGTTTGCAGCAGCCCTCTTTGTGCAGGGGGGTTAATAGTTTTTATAGCCTTTGGTGTCGCTCCACATCCGATTGAATTCCTTTTCAAAGTCAGCGGCGGCGGAAGCGCTGTTCAGCACAATGAACACCTCGTCGTTGATCGTGTTCGCGGCCTTGGTGTAGTTATAGCTTCCAGTCGTGACAACCGAAGCATCCGCAATGGTGACCTTCAGGTGCATAATGCCGGAATGCGAGTTCATTTTAATCGGGATTCCGGCTTTCTTTATGCTGTTCAGCAGCGCTTTCTGGTCCTTTGTGGTGGACTGATCGTGATCGGTCAGCACGCGCACCGCGACGGATCGCTTTTTCGCCTGAACAATCGCGTCCGCCACCTGCGGGTCCGTTAGACAGTAGATGGCGACGTCCAGCGTCTTTTTGGCGGAGCCGATGATTTTCAGCAGCTGCGGCTGAGCCTTTTGTCCGGCGCGCGGGAAATAGTAGGCGGCGGTATCGGACGCGCTTCCTTCTTCCTGCTGTGCCGAAGAAGCCTTCGTCTGCAGCGCAGCCGCAGTAACGGCGCTGCCGTCGGACGGCGACGGGAACGGCACTGTGGGCAGTTTGCTTCCGCTGCAGGAGGTCAGAATGAAAAAGCACTGTGCAAGGCACAGCACGGCGGCCGTAAGTCTGATTTTATTGCTTAATCTAAGTCGGTTCATCCTTTTCTGTTTCAACCTCCCCGGTGAAGGAACCGTTTCTGCGGCCGGCGCCAGCCGGTCCTCTCTCATTCATGATAAATCATTCCGGAAGAATTGGCAATATTTTTATCTTTTTTTTGCCGTGAAAAACCGCACCGCCCCTATTGGGGCGGTGCGGAAAAATTTCGGAGGGCGCTGTGGGGGCGAAAAACGGTCCGGTGGACTCACGCCGTATCAGATGAAATTCCGCCCTGCCTGTACGGCCTCCAGAAACGGAAAGGCGGAGGCGTCTGCGGAATTCCTTTCCGCAGCGCGGTCCTGGTTCCCGAATTGCTTAATCATATCGCAAATCAGCTGCACCCTGCTGAGAAGGTAGTTTTCGTCGGAGGGCATGCCGTTTCCGATCCACTGTAGAAAACTGTTTAAAAACGCGGAAGTCAGAAAGCCGATCAAAAAGCACCGGTCCTCCTGCTTCAGCCCGGAATCGTCACAGGCGCTGTCGAACAGGAGAGTGACCCATTTTGAAAAGGCGGGGAAAAGGAACTTTTCCATGGTTTCCTTCCGCAGCGAACGGTTGGTATTCCGCAGGAAAACCTTGTTTTTCTGCGCGTAATTCACCGTAATGAGAAGAATGCTCCGCCAGTTCTGGTTTCGATCGATTTCCCGGAAAATCTCATTCTGGTAAATCCAGCTGAGCAGGTCGAACATATCTTTGAAGTGATAATAAAAGGTCTGACGGTTCAGCCCGCAATAATCCGTTACGTTCTGAATGGTGATTTTATGAAAAGAAGTTTTCTGCATGAGATCTTTCAGGGCGTTTGCAAGCTGCAGCTTGGTCTGCGACACGCGTTCCATTCAATTCCTCCCAATCTTGTGTGAAAACCTTTCGGCCGGACGGGGAACGGAACTAAAACTGCACGAAGGCCGGGGTATCCGCCTGGGCCAGCAGCAGTTCTTTGAGTTCCGCGTCAAGCTTCAGCACGGAAATGGAGAAACCGCCCATTTCAAGAGAGGTCATATAATTGCCGACCGTTGTCCGGGCAATCTTAATTCCCTTCTCGGCGAAAACCTCCGCGATTCTGCGGTTGATGATGAACAGCTCGCTCAGCGGGGTGGCACCAAGCCCGTTGACCAGAACGGCGGCTTCGTCCCCTTTGCCGATGGAGATATCTGCAAAAATCTTGTCGAGCAGCTGATCGACGATTTCGTCCGCGGGTCGGATTGCTTCGCGGTGTGTACCCGGTTCGCCGTGAATTCCGATTCCGATTTCCATCTCATCCTCATTCAGCGTGAAGCTCGGCTTGCCGGCCTCCGGAACCGTGCAGGGGGAGATAGCCATGCCCATGGAGCGGACATTCGCAATCACCTTTTCCGCCACTGCCTTGACTTCTTCCAGTGTGCCGCCGGCTTCCGCCTTGGCACCCGCCAGCTTATGGATAAAAAGTGTCCCGGCGATGCCCCTGCGGCCGCTGGTCCAGGTGCTGTTTTCCACGGCGACGTCGTCGTTCATAATGACCTTGTCGACCTTGATCCCTTCGGCGTCCGCCATTTCCGCCGCCATTTCGAAGTTCAGCACATCTCCGGTGTAGTTCTTGATTACGAGGAGCACGCCTTTTCCGCCGTCCACGGCCTTAATTGCTTCAAACACCTGATCCGGCGTGGGGGAGGTGAACATGGCGCCTGCCACTGCGGCATCCAGCATTCCTTTGCCGACGAAGCCGCCGTGCGAAGGCTCATGACCGCTTCCGCCGCCGCTGACGAGCGCAACCTTCGGCTGCGGGGCATTCGCGCGCACCAACACACCGGTCCCGGGGAGACGGCGTACGTACTGCGGATAAGCCGCCGAAATACCGTTCAGCATTTCATCGACCACATTTGCCGGGGCATTAATAATCTTCTTCATGACTTGATCCTCTCTTTCTGAATCTTATTTTTTCGGCAGCAGCAGCTGCCGGGGAGCGCTTATAAAGGTTTATTTTTTGACCGGCTGCGCGGAGGGCTCTGCGAAAGCCGCAAGCACCGCTTCAATTTCAGCCGTGCTGCTGCAGGAAAGAATCTTCTCGGCGGCTTCCGGATTCCGGGTCAGTCCCCGTATGGCATCCTTGACCTTAGGGACGGAGGGGGCGCTCATGCTGAACTCGTCAAGCCCGAGCGAACAGAGCAGACCGGCGGCCCGGGGGTCACCGGACATTTCCCCGCACATGCTCACCGGAATCCCGCGGTCGTGCGCCGCGCGGATCACGCGGGCAACGGAGCGCAGCA
>JAEWRF010000202.1 GCA_023460155.1 Bacillota bacterium
GTGCAGATCGAACATGCTGAAAGCAAGCGCGCTCAGTGTGCGCAGAAGAGCATTCTTTTCGTTCATTTCCGCACACTTCCTTCCCCGCTCATGCGGAAGTAATTGGAGTAGAGATCGTTAAGATCGGCTGTGACGGGTGTATTTGAACCGTTCGGCTGAAAGGCGCGGCTTCCCAGCCAGGGTTTAAAGAGTTCCGCAAAGATCGTGCCGTTTTGCAGTGCCGTATCGCTGTCGTAAAGCATGCCGAATTTCTGGAACGGAACATAAGCCATGCCGATCGGTGTTTCCGCAGGGAATGCGCTGACTGCCCGGGGCGGCTGAGCGTTGGACTGCGCCGTGCTGACCTGAGTCGGGTTCGCCTGCTGGTAGGCCGGGAGTACGCTGTTCATTTGGGGGACGGACTGCGCCGTGCTGACCTGGGTCGGATTTGCCTGCTGGTAGACAGGGAGTACGCTGTTCATTTGGGGGACGGACTGCGCTGGGCTGACCTGGGTCGGATTCGCCTGTTGGTACGCCGGGAGTGTGCTGGTCCACTGGGGGTTGGACTGCGCCGGACTGACCTGAGTCGGGTTTGCCTGCTGGTACGCCGGGAGTGCACTGGTCCACTGGGGGTTGGACTGCGCCGGGCTGACCTGCGTGGGATTTTTCTGCTGGGTTCCCGCCGTCTGCGAGCCGTTTGCGGCAGGCTGCGCTGCGCCGCTCTGCCGGGAATTTATCTGCTGTGCGCCCTCCGTCTGTGAACCGGAATGCCACAGGGGCCGCGGGATATTCGGGTAATTCCATGTATTGCTGTCCATGTTTTCCGATCTCCTTTTTTAGAATCAATTTCTACCAGTATATGTCTTTTTTTTCGGTGGGAATGTTGTCCGAACAAAAAGGGGCGCCCGGTCAAAAGACCGGGCGCCCAGACCATCGATAAAGTCGCGCAACCGCAAATATCAGTCACATACGAGGAGTATGCTCCTTCATTTGCAGACTTGCCGCCTTGCCTTGCACGATTTTCGATGGCCTGCTTGTTTCAGACTATAGAATTAAATTATTTTTCAACGCCCGGCTCCGCACCGGATTTCCTGCGGGCGATGAATATTTTATGCTCCACCAGTTCCATCCATTTGATTTCGGCAGCAACAGTTTTACGTTCCCCAAATATGTTTTCCATCAGGATCCGCCCGTCCTCCTGGGGGATTACCTTGTCCACGGAGTCAAAGAAAAGGATCTTCTCGCCGTTTTCCTCCAGAAGATAAACATTTGCCTCGCACATCAGCCTTCACCTCTCAGAATGCTCCGCACCTGCGCCGTCAGGTCGTCCACATAATGCGGCAGCGGTTTCTTTTCCACTCCCATTACGAAAATTCCGCTTCGGCTCAGCGGAATCAGCAGCTTGCGGGCGGGGCTTTCCGCAATGGCTTGAGCCATTGTAGGGGAAAGCTCGCCGCACAGGGAGTTTGACGCAAGAATGGCGATGCTGCCGAGAATCAGATCCATTTTCGGCGCGTTGTATCGGATGGCGTTTTCTCCGGTTGCCCCCTCGTTCGCCCCTGCCTTCAACATCAGCGAGGTCGCGAGGGCATTGGTTCCCAGTGCGAGAATGTAGGGTTCATCCCCAACCTTTTCCCGGAGCTTTTCAATGATGGTCTTGCCGATTCCGCCGCCCTGGCCGTCAACGACAGCGATTTGCATGCGGTTCAACCGTCCTTCCTAAAACCTATTCTTACAGGGTGAATTCGCCGGGATCGTGTCTTTTCAGCGGAGGCGGCCCTTCCGGTGTCCGGAGCAGAGGGTCGTAAACGAATTCCCGGCAGGCGGCCTCCGTACCCGGGTCACGGCCGAGGTGGCACGGATTCTCGGTTTTCGATTCCGAAAAATGGGCGCACCATGCGCACCGCGGCTCAATTTCATTGCCGAGCAGCTTCTCTTTTTTTCTGCCGAACAATCTCTTCTACCCCCCTGCGGATGATACATTCAGTATAACACCTTTAGCCGCCTGATTCCAGTCCTTTTCGCCCTACGCTGAGAATCAGGATCACGCAGAGCGCGATCAGTGCGGCGGAAGCAGGGACGGACCCGGAAAGCCCGGCGGAGACAAAGCCGGAAGTTCCGACGGAGGCTTCCACGCTCTGCGGCAGCAGGAGCAGGTAGAATTTGCAGACGGCGGCGGAAAGAACGCCCTGCAAAAACCGGAAGAAAAGGAACCGCACCCGGCTGTACCGAATGGCGGCGGTAAAGGCGAACACCTGAAAGTGGACGCAGATTCCGCCCCAGCCGACGGCGAATGCGACGGCCCACAGCGGCGCACCCAGCCGGGACAGGTCGGAACAGCCGCCGGTCACCTCCAGCAGTGAGGAAACAGCGGCGGATAGGCCGGGAGAAAACGGGAAAAGCCGAAGCAGATTCATCACGGCGGCGAAGAGAATCACAAAGCAGCACATGCTCAGCACAGAGGACGCCCCGTCTGCGGCCGAAGCGATGAACGCTTGAACCGCACCGGGGTCGGCTTTGACCTCGGGTGTTTTTCCGACCTTTTCCGCCCGGCCGAGTGCTCCTGAAATGAGGCCAAGCAGAAGGAATACGGTGAGCTGTGTGCAGAACAGGAGCGCGCCGGAAGACGGGCTTTTCAGGAATCCGGCACCGACGGCCGTAATCAAAAAGGAGGGGCCGGCGTTAACGCAGAAATAAAGCATTCGCTGCGCCTGCTCCTCGTTAACGGCGCCAGCTTCATACAGGCTTGCAACGGAGCGCGCCCCGGCAGGGTAACCGCCGATCGCGCTCATCAGCACCGACGCCGCCGTGCCTCCGGGCAGCCGGAAAAGCGCCCTGGTCGCCCCCTCGAGACGTTTGCCCAGTTTTGCCGAAAGACCGCTTCGGACGACAAATACGGACAGGACCATGAACGGGTAAAGCGACGGGATCAGAATTTCCAGCGAATACGAAACTCCCTTCAGGGCGCCCGCGGCGGCCTGTGCAGGGAAAATCAAAAGCGCGCAGGCCGCCGCCAGAGTGGCGGCAAACAGCGCGGCGGTCCGGTGTTTCATGAACAGTCCCTCCGATCGTTCATGTATATGTCTGCAAGCGGATATTTACACCGCTTCAAGCATAGCATTATATGGGACTGAAGAAGGGATGGGATCGCTTTGTCGAAGAAGGCCGACAATCTTCCCCTGACGGGGCTCCGCATGCCGACGCACATGGAGATCAACGGGAACACCGAGGCGATTGTGGAAGGCTGCAGCGGAGTTCTGGAATACGACACCGGTACGGTTCGGGTGCGCACCGGGCGCATGACCGTCCGCTTTCAGGGCCGGAACCTGACGATTAACTGCCTGACGGCGGATTCCCTTGTGGTGACCGGTTTTATCACGGGGATTGAATTTACGATTTGAGGTGCAGGCATGGTTTCGCTGATGATCACCCGGTGGCTGCTCGGGTTTGTGCGGTTTTCCGTATCCGGCGGCAGCCCGGAGCGCTTTTTCAACGCCTGCACGCGCAGCGGGGTTTATTTCTGGAACATCACCGGAAGGCCGGACTGCGGCGCCTGCGTACTGGTCAGCCGGTACCGCGGGCTGCGCTTCTGCGCCCGCCGGGCGGGCTGCCGCCTTCGGGTAACCGAACGGCACGGTTTGCCCTTCCTGCTTTACCGTACCCGGAATCACCGCGGGCTTTTCGTGGGCGCCGCGGTGTCCGTTGTGATCCTTGTGCTTCTTTCCTCGTACGTCTGGTGCATCGATATCACCGGCAACTCCAGAATTCCGGCGGATAAAATCGAGTCCGCGCTCCGCGCCTCCGGGGTAGTGCCGGGTACCCCGAAAAATCAGGTGGACTCCGGCGCGCTGGCGCAGAAGCTGATGCTCACCTTCCCGGAAATCCGGTGGATGAGTGTCAACACGCAGGCCTGCCGCCTCGAGATCACTCTCCGGGAAAAAGAGGATCGGCCGGAAATCCAGAATCAGAGCGGCGTCTGCAACCTCAAGGCGACCCGCACCGGCCAGATCGTTTCCCTGCACGTCTACGAGGGAACGGCCATGGTGCAGAAGGGGGATGCCGTGCTGGAGGGGCAGCTTCTGGTCAGCGCAATCGTCAAGACGAAATCCGGCGACGTGATGCTTCGGCACGCCTCCGCCGAAATCATCGCCGAAACCTTCCATACCTTTTCGGCCGAGGTTCCGTTCCGGCAGAAACAAGAGATGCCGACCGGCAAAACAGCCGTGCGCCGCAGTCTGGATCTTCTGGGCGCGCGCCTGCCGCTGAGCCTTGGAGGGAAACCGAAGGGAGACTGGAAGTCCGCCGGACGAAGAACCGACGTGAATGTGTTCGGCACGCTGCTGCCCCTCTCGGTTTACGAAGAGGACCTGACGGAAATACGAGTTTCCGACGTCACCCTGACGAAGGAACAGGCGAGGGCGCAGGCGGACGAAGCCATAGCGGCGCAGGAGAGGGAAATCCTTAAAAATGCAAAAATTCTTTCCGCACAGGCGCAGGAAACCGTGAAGGACGGAGCCCTTTTCCGGACTGCCGAGGTTCGGTGTGAGGAAAACATCGGGCAGGAATCGGAAATATTAATAAAATCGCCATAATTTTTTGTACATATTATCGTGACTTCTTTGGGAAAATGTGCTATAATAACGATAAACAATCTTACTCCAACAATTGGGAAAAAATTGGTTTCAGGTGATGCGATGTTTGAACAAAGGATCAATATCGACCGGATGGAACAGGCGGTTGCGCTGTTCGGCAGTTTTGACGAGAACATCCGGCTGATTGAAAAGGAATACGCGGTCAGCGTGGTTTACCGTGGCGGGGAAGTCAAAATTTCCGGGGAACCGGAAAATGTGGCGAAAGCCGTCCGGGCCGTCGAGACTCTCCTCGCGCTTGTCAACCGGGGAGAGGCGCTCAGCGAGCAGAACGTACGCTACTGCATTTCCATGGTGAATGAAGGCAGCGAGGGCAAGGTTGAATCCCTTGCAGGCGACTGCATCTGCATCACATCAAAGGGAAAACCGGTCAAGGCGAAGACGCTCGGGCAGAAAAAGTACTGCACGGCGATTCAGAGCCATACGATCACCATCGGGGTGGGACCGGCCGGCACGGGCAAGACTTATCTGGCCGTGGCTCTGGCGGTGACCGCATTCCGTGCGCAGGAGGTCAACCGGATCATCCTGACGCGTCCGGCGGTTGAGGCGGGGGAGAAGCTCGGGTTCCTTCCGGGTGATCTCCAGCAGAAGGTGGACCCGTATCTGCGGCCGCTGTACGATGCCCTGTTCGATATGCTGGGAGCCGAGACTTACCAGAAATATGTGGAGCGGGGGAACATTGAGGTGGCGCCGCTTGCGTATATGCGCGGCCGCACCCTTGACGACAGCTTCATCATTCTGGATGAAGCGCAGAACACTACGCCGGAGCAGATGAAAATGTTCCTGACCCGGCTTGGGTTCAATTCCAAAATGGTTATCACAGGCGATATCACGCAGATTGACCTTCCGGACGGGAGACATTCCGGGCTGAAGGATGTGCTGCATATTCTGCGTGGGATCGAAGACATCGCGCAGGTCCGATTCAGTGAGAAAGACGTTGTCCGGCACAGACTTGTGCAGGATATCATCCGGGCATATGAGAAAAACGAGGAAGCAGGGCGATAGGTTTATGGAAAAAGTAAGAGTTATCATCGACAACAAGCAGAAAGCGGTTAAAATTCCGACGGGTCTGCGCATGCTGGTGCGCAGGTGCTGCAACGCCGTGCTGAAAATGGAACAGTTTACGGATCCGGCGGAAATCAGCGTGATCTTTGTGGACAACGAGCAGATTCAGAAGCTGAATGCCCAGTACCGCAACAAAGACGTTTCCACCGACGTGCTTTCGTTCCCGATGGGGGAAAACGGGAATTACGACGTGAACCATGCCACAGGAGCAAAAATTCTGGGCGACATCGTTCTTTCCATGGAAAAGGCGGTGGAGCAGGCGGACCGCTACGGCCACAGTCTGGAGCGCGAGGTCGGCTATCTGACGGCGCATTCCATGCTGCATCTTCTTGGCTACAACCATGAAAACGGCGGCATTGAAAAGGTGCGCATGCGCGAAAAAGAAGAGCAGGTCATGACTCAGCTCGGTCTCCCCAGCACAAGCAGCTATGTGCTGGACGATGAAGAGGAATAATTTTGCGCTTTTTTAAGAGTTTCAAATATGCGTTTCGCGGAATCATATACTGTATTAACAATGAACGAAACATGCGGATACACACGGTTGTGGCGCTGTATGTATTTGCCTTTTCGTTTTTTTTTCATTTCAGCCGCACACAGTATGCCGTGCTGTGCCTGACGGTTTCCGCCGTTCTTGCGGCCGAGCTGTTCAATACGGTGGCGGAGGAGCTTTCCGACCTTGCGGCTGCCAGTTTTAATCCGGCGGTCCGCATTATCAAGGACATGGCCTCCGGCGGAGTGCTGGTGTGCGCGGCTTTTGCCGTCCTGATCGGCGTGTGCCTGTTCTGGAATCCGCCGGTATTTTTCGCGATTGCCACATGGTATGCGGCGCGTCCGGCCCTGCTCGCGGGGCTTCTGGCGCTGACGGCCGCCGCGGTCGTGTTCGTCGTTCTGGGGCCGATCGGCATCCGGGACCTGATCCGAAAGAAACGAAAGGCTGGGTAAAATCATCTTGACTGAACCGAATGCGCAGAAATCGGCGTTTATCGCCATCGTGGGTCGGCCGAACGTCGGCAAATCATCTCTGCTCAACGTCCTGCTCGGGCAGAAAGTGGCAATCGTATCCCAAAAGCCGCAGACGACGCGGAACCGCATCATGGGAGTTCTGACCGACGGCGGCATTCAGCTGGTCTTTATCGACACGCCCGGTCTTTTGAAGCCGAGGAACAAGCTCGGGGAATATATGGTGAAATCCGTGCTGGAATCCGTTTCCGGCGTGGACGCATGCGCGCTGGTCGTGGAAGCGGGGGATAAGGTTTCTCCCGCGACGCTGTCGCTGATTGAAAGATTCAAGTCGCTCTCCATGCGGGCCGTTCTGGTTATCAACAAAATCGACCTGCTGCCGGAAAAAAGCGCCCTGATTCCCCAGATTGAGGAACTGACGAAGCTGTATGAATTCGAAGCGGTGGTTCCCGTTTCCGCGAAAACCGGGAACGGCGTCCCGGACCTTGCCTCCGAGCTGAAAAAGCTCGCTGAGGAGGGGGAGCATTTCTTCGACGAGGATACGCTGACCGATCAGCCGGAGCGTGTGATCGCCTCCGAGATCGTGCGGGAAAAGCTGCTGCGTCTTTTGGAGCGGGAGGTTCCGCACGGCGTCGCCGTAGTAGTGGAAAGCATGAAGGAACGCACCGAAGGCGAACCGATCACCGACATTACCGCAACGATCTACTGTGAAAAGGATTCCCACAAGGGGATTATCATCGGGAAAAACGGGGACATGCTCAAACGCGTGGGAACCTATGCGCGGCAGGATATGGAGCAGTTTTTCGGCTGCAAAATCAATCTTCAGCTCTGGGTACGGGTGAAGGAGGACTGGCGCAACCGCGAAGCGGCGCTGCGCTCCTTCGGCTACAACGGCTCCGATTTTAACGGCTGAGCGCCGAGCCTGTATACTTGCGTGCCCGGTGCGCGGAATATTCCCTTTTTGTTTCAGACCGCGCCCGGAAAGCATGTTTCCAATCAAAAAGATGTCATAATATAGGGAAAGTTCATTTATTTACCGCTCATAGAAATCCGCGAAAGGCACATACTGGTGTCAAGTAACGAAAAAAGGAGCGGTCGTCTTGGATGAGAATTCCGCCTGGAATTGCTTTAAACATAGCGGAGCCGTCACGGATTACTTGATTTACAGCCAATGCAGACAGATGGAAGAGACCAAGCCACAGGAGGACCGGAATGAGGATCGATGCCGAAGGACTGGTGATTCGGGAGAAATGCGTGGGTGAAAGCGACCGGCTGGTCACGATCCTTACAAAGCCGAAAGGAGTACTGCGCGCATTCGTCCGGAGGGCCGGAGGCGGCAAGGGCGGAAAGCTTTCCGCCACGCGGCTTTTCAGTTATTCCCGCTTCACAATTTTTGAGGGGCGGGAAAAATACATAGTTGACGACGCGCAGCCGATCGAAGTTTTTTTTGAACTGCGAAAAGATATTGCGGGTCTTGCCCTTGCCCAGTATTTCTGCGAGCTGGCCGGAACGCTTGCGCCGCAGGATGCCGAGGCGGGGGATTTTCTTCGTCTGGTGCTCAACGCCCTGTATTTCCTGAGCCGGGGAACCCGGCCCGCGCCGGTGCTGAAGGCGGCGGTGGAGATGCGGATGCTCTCTCTGGCCGGATATCTGCCGGACCTTGTCTGCTGCGCGGAGTGCGGCCGTTACGAGGACGATACCATGTATTTCCTTCCGCGGAGCGGGCGCATTTTCTGCGGCGAATGCGCCCGCCCTGCGGAGGAGCCTGCTTTGCCGCTCGGTCGGGGCACCGTGACGGCGCTCCGGCATACGGTCTACGCAGATTTTGAGAAACTGTTTTCCTTTTCGCTTCCCGGCGGCGCGCTTCGGGAACTCTGTGCAGCCAGCGAGGCCTATGTTCTGGAAACGCTGGGCCGCGGCTTCAAAACGCTGGATTTTTACCATCAGATGGAGGGAACCGCTCCTTTGACATCGGGAGCAGATGCATGAAATATCGGAAAAAAGCTCATTTGCTCGGGCGGCTGATGCGTGCCTCCGCGCTGTTTTTCCCGGAAAACTATTTCCCGGAGCGGACGGAATACCGGGTGGAGTCGAAAAAGATACCGAAAGCATTCGACGGCTTCCGGCTGGTGCAGCTCTCCGATCTTCACGGCTGCACGTCGGCTCGGAACGTTCGTCGGCTGCTGGAGCTGATTTCCGGGGCAGCGCCCGGCGCGGTGCTCATGACCGGAGATATGGCCGACCGGCTGGATCGGGATTACACGGCCCTTTTCGGCCTGTTCCGAACCCTTTGCGCGCAGTATCCCGTTTTTTTTGTTTCCGGGAACCACGAGCAGGAGCTGACCGGTTCCAGACGAAGAATGTTTTATCAGGGAATGACGGAACAGGGAGTCCGGATTCTGGATTCCGCTTCGGCGGAGCTTTGCCGGAACGGAGAAACGCTCCGCCTGTACGGACTCCGGATTCCGTTGCGGTACTACCGCCGCGGAAAGCGTCACCCGGAGCTGAATGCGGAAAAAATCAGGACATTTCTCGGCCCCTGCGGCAGCGACGCCTATCCGGTTCTGCTGGCGCATACCCCGTTCTTTTTTGAGGCGTATGCGCAGTGGGGTGCCGAGCTGACCCTGAGCGGCCATGTGCACGGCGGTATGATCCGCCTGCCGTACTTCGGCGGGCTTCTCTCGCCGGAGCGCCGCTTTTTTCCGCGCTATAGTGGGGGAATTTATGAGAGCGAAACCGCCGGCGGGCGGAAGATGATCGTCAGCCGGGGCCTCGGCAAAGGCGCGCGGCTTGGGAACCGCCCGGAGGTCGCGGTTGTGACCCTGCGGCACGCAGGATAAAGAAAGGATTTCACAATGGAACAGGAGATAAAAAAACACTGGAGAGCGCTGGAGCTGGATAAGGTTCTGCGGATGCTGGCGCATGAGACCTCCTGCGCCGATGCGGAGGAACGCGCGGCGGCAATTGAGCCGGTTTCCGGCCGGGCTGAGGCGGAGCATCTGCTGGACCAGACCGACGAGGCGTTCGTTCTTCTTGCAAAGTTCGGTTCGCCGCCGTTCGGTGGCCTCGAAAACGTCACGAGCGCCCTGCGCCGCGCGCAGGCGGGCGCCACGCTGACCTTCGGCGAGCTTTTAAAAATATCCGCGGTGCTCCGCACGCTGCGCAGCGTGGTGGAATGGCGCAAAAAAAGCGAGGGCATGAAAAGCTGCCTCGACGATTATTTCGATCTGCTGATGCCCAATAAATATCTGGAGGACCGCATCAACGGAGCGATCCTCTCCGAGGAGGAGATGGCGGACAATGCCTCCCCCGCGCTTTCCGATATCCGCCGGAAGATCCGCTCCGCCTCCGCGCGTGCGCGCGAGGTGCTGGACCGGATGATCCGCTCCGCAACTTATCAAAAATATCTGCAGGACCCGATCGTCACCATCCGGAGCGGCCGCTTTGTGGTTCCCGTGCGGGCGGAGTACCGCAGCGAGGTTGCCGGCCTGGTGCACGATACCTCCGGCAGCGGCTCCACGCTGTTCATTGAGCCGATGGGCGCCGTGGAGGCGAACAATCAGGTGCGCGTTCTTCAGTCCGAGGAGGAAAAGGAGATTGAGCGGATCCTTGCGGAGCTCTCCGCCGAGGTGGGGAATTTTGCGGACAGCACGATCCACGGCTACGAAACAGCGGTAGGCCTCAACGTCATCTTCGCGAAGGCGTCGCTTGCCTATAAGATGAAGGCCTCCCGCCCGACGGTGAACGACCGGGGTGTCCTCCGCCTGAAAAAGGCGCGTCACCCGCTGATCGATCCCGCGAAGGTGGTCCCCACCGATATCGAGCTGGGCAGCCGGTTCGACACGCTGGTTATCACCGGACCGAATACCGGGGGCAAGACCGTATCGCTGAAAACGGTCGGGCTGCTTTCCCTGATGGCGATGTGCGGCCTGCTGATTCCGGCGGCGGAGGGCAGCGAGGTTTCCGTGTTCCGGAAAGTTCTGGCCGATATCGGCGATGAACAGAGCATTGAGCAGTCTCTTTCGACCTTTTCCGCACATATGCGGAATATAATTAACATTATAGGACAGGCGGACCCCGGCAGCCTGATCCTTCTCGATGAACTCGGCGCCGGAACCGACCCGGTCGAGGGCGCGGCTCTCGCCACGGCGATTCTGGAGGCACTCCGGGCAAAGGGGGCGCGCATTGCAGCCACCACCCATTATGCGGAACTGAAGGTTTATGCGTTGCAGACGGAAGGCGTAGAAAACGCGAGCTGCGAGTTCGACGTCGCGACTCTCCGCCCGACCTATCGGCTGCTCATCGGCGTTCCGGGCCGTTCCAACGCGTTTGCCATTTCCCTGCGGCTCGGAATGCAGGAAGACATTGTAGAACGGGCCAAAACGCTGGTTTCCGACGAAAACGCCCGGTTTGAGGACGTCGTGCAGAGCCTGGAGGCGAGCCGCCAGGGCCTCGAATCGGAGCGCTCTGCGGCACAGAATGAGCGCGCTGAAACCGAACGCCTTCGCAAAGAGGCGCAGGAGCTTCGCGACCGTCTGCAGAACGAGGAGGACCGCGAGCTGGAAAAAGCCAGGCAGAAAGCGGCCCAGCTGGTGGACCGGACCCGGGCACAAATTGACCAGATGCTCAATGAAATGGAAGAGCTGAAAAAGCAGAAGGACAAAGCCCTTTCGGCGGAGCAGAAGGCTCACCTGAAAGCCGGGATGCGCGCGCTGGAAAGCACGGCTGATCCGGTTCGGACGCGGGAAGACGGCGGTTATGTTCTGCCGCGTCCGCTCAAGGCGGGGGATTCCGTTCTGATTTTCGACATCGATAAGAAGGCGACGGTTCTGCGCGCGCCGGAGGACGGAGCCGACGAGGTCCTCGTGCAGGCCGGGCTGCTGAAAACGCGTGTGCCGCTTTCGAATCTCCGTCTGACAAAGGAAAAACCGCAGCGTCCCGCGTTCCGGACGGTGACGAAGAATGTGACCGGGCGAGCGCAGGCCGCCGCCAACATGGAACTTGACCTGCGCGGCCAGATGACCGACGAAGCTATCCTGAATCTGGACCGTTTCATTGATTCCTCGGTTCTCTCCGGGGTCGGCCAGCTGACGATTATTCACGGCAAAGGGACGGGGGCCCTGCGGAAGGCCGTTCAGCAGCACCTGAAAAATCATCCCAGCGTGAGGACCTACCGGCTCGGTACCTTCGGGGAGGGCGAGTCCGGCGTGACGATTGTGGAACTCAAATAAGCCGAAAGGGAGTGCATGAACCATGCAGTCCGGTTATCGCAGTGAAAAGAAACGAGGGCATGCAGGCACGGTTTTTCTTTCTGTTCTTGTCGTGCTTCTCGCCGCGGCGGGGGTCGTTTCCTGGCTGGTATTGAACGACCCGAACGCAGGAAAAGGCCTGGAAAACACTCCGCCCTCCGAGGCGCTCGCGCTGAAGGCAGCCAAATCGGCGATCACCGGGCAGGAGGCTTTGTTTGAGCCGACGGAGGTGAGCGGTTTCCTGAATTACCTTCTCGATCAGGAAAAATCGCGCGGAGCCGCCCTGCCCGCCGACAGAGTCGCGTTCTCCGCCGGTGCGGACAATACGGCGGACCTGTATCTGCCCGTTACATACGCAGGCAAGCGGCTTGGCGTCACCATGGAGGGCACGCCGTCCGTCGATTCTGCGAACGGGCGCATCGTTTTCACAGTGCGGTCTCTGCATGTGGGAAGGTTCCCGCTTGACCCGGCATGGGCGCTCGGGTTTGTGAAGGACCGGCTTCCCGAAGAGATTTCCGTGCAGGGCGCGGAGCTTGATTTTCCGCTCCCCGACGTCGGTGTTTCCGCCGGCGGCGTTTCCGTCGGTTTATCACTGAAAAGTCTGCGGATGGAAAACGGCAAACTCGGCGTGAAGACCGCCGCAAAGCTCGGATAGGAACACGGCAAATCCGGCCATCTCACTTTGTGCGGTGCCGCCCTTGACACCGGTTCCGATTTATAGTATAATGCATGGTGTAAAGATAAAAAGCTTTACACTCGGACGGGAGAGATTTTCATGGCGAAGGATCTGAAAATTTCGCTTCTGCTTGATTTTTACGGTGATATGCTGACCGAAAAACAGCGGGAAGTTGTCGATTTCTATTACAACGACGACCTGTCTCTCTCCGAAATAGCGGAGAACGAGGGAATCACCCGTCAGGGGGTACGCGATTCCATTAAGCGCGCGGAGGCTCAGCTTCTGGAGATGGAGGAGCGCCTCGGGCTTGTAAAGCGGTTCCGCGAAATGGAACAGGGTCTTCAGCGCATCCGTGAGGCTGCGGACCACATTCGGGAATACAACGAGCACAACGTGTACGCGCGTGAAATCGAGGAAAACGCAAAGCTGATCGCCGGGATTGCCCGCGGTCTGTGCGAATAAAGGGAGGGAGCCGCCTTTGGCGTTCGAAAATCTATCGGAAAAGCTTTCCGCCGCGTTCAAGCGGCTCAAATCCAAAGGGAAGCTCAGCGAGCCAGACGTAAAGGAAGCCATGCGGGAGGTCCGTCTGGCCCTTCTGGAGGCGGACGTAAACTATAAAGTCGCAAAGGACTTTGTCAATAAGGTGAGCGAGCGCGCCGTCGGCGCGGAAGTGATGGAAAGCCTTACTCCGGCGCAGATGGTGATTAAAATTGTAAACGAGGAGCTTACCGCCCTGATGGGCGGCGGGGAGGCAAGGCTCAACAGCCCGTCTTCTCCGCCCGCGGTGGTGCTGCTGTGCGGCCTGCAGGGCTCCGGCAAAACCACTCATGCGGGAAAACTTGCCCTGATGCTGAAGGGCCAGGGGCACCGCCCGCTGCTCGCGGCGTGCGACATTTACCGTCCGGCCGCAATCCAGCAGCTTCAGATCATCGGCTCTCAGGCGGGGGTCCCCGTGTTTGAAATGGGGAAGGAAGACCCCGTGAAAATCAGCAAGGCCGCCATCGCCCACGCGAAGGATTACGGCAACGACATTGTGCTGATCGACACCGCCGGCCGTCTGCAGATCGATGAGGCGCTGATGGATGAGCTTAAACGGATCCGCGAAGCCGTTCATCCGACCGACATCCTGCTGGCGGTGGACGCCATGACGGGTCAGGAAGCGGTCAACGTGGCAAAAGCGTTCAACAACCTGCTCGACGTCACTGGCGTGATCCTTACAAAGCTCGACGGCGATGCCCGCGGCGGCGCGGCGCTTTCCGTGCGGGCCGTGACGGGCAAACCGATTAAGTACGCGGGCGTGGGCGAAAAACTCGCCGATCTGGAGGTGTTCCACCCCGACCGCATGGCTTCCCGCATTCTCGGCATGGGCGATGTCCTTACCCTAATCGAGGACGCGCAGAAGAACATCGACCGGAAGGCCGCCGAAAAAACGGCGGAGAAACTGCTTCAGAATAAAATGGATCTCAACGATCTGCTGGACCAGATCCGGCAGATGCGGAAGATGGGACCGGTCAAGGGTGTCCTTTCCAAAATGGGGCTGGACAAACAGCTCAAGGATACGGATATTGACGAGCACCAGATCGACCGCACGGAGGCCATTATCCTTTCCATGACCCCCGCCGAGCGGGAAAAGCCCACCCTCATCAATCCCTCGCGCAAGCGGCGCATCGCCGCCGGGAGCGGCATGAAGGTGGAGGATGTCAACCGCCTTTTGAAACAATTTGAGCAGACCCAGAAGCTGATGAAGATGTTCAAGAACAAAGGCTTCCGCCGCAAACTTTCCGGCATGGGGATGCCGCCCTTTAACCAATGAATTCACCCGTCGGTCCGCCGCCGGTGAAGATGATAGAACCACGAACTATGGAGGTGAAACAGAAATGTCAGTGAAAATCAGACTGCGCCGCATGGGCGCGAAAAAAGCTCCTTTTTACCGGATTGTCGTTGCAGATTCCCGTTTTCCGCGCGACGGCCGCTTCATTGAGGAGATCGGCTATTACAATCCGCTGGAGGAACCTTCCGTTGTGAAGGTCGACGCGGAAAAGGTAAAGACGTGGATCGCCAACGGCGCTCAGCCGACCGATACCGTCAAAGTCCTGTTCAAGAAGAACGGCGTTCTGTGATTGGGAGGCTGCTGCCATGAAAGAACTGCTTTTAACCATCGCGAAGGGTCTGGTCGATGCCCCCGATTCCGTTCGGGTGGACGTGGATGAGCCTGCGGAGGACGGCACGGTCGTTTATCACCTGCATGTTCAGGAAAACGACATGGGCCGCGTTATCGGCAAACAGGGCCGTATTGCAAAGGCAATCCGCACGGTCATGCGTGCCGCCGCCACCCGCGGCAACTCGAAGATTTCCGTGGAAATCGATTGACCCGATGCTGCAA
>JAEWRF010000203.1 GCA_023460155.1 Bacillota bacterium
CGTCAACGCGATGCACGACAGCTTTACGCCGATCGGCGGGATGGTGGAAATGCTGCTGATCGAGCTCGGCGAAGTCATCTTCGGCGGCGTCGGCTGCGGCCTGTACGGAATGCTCGGTTTTGCGGTATTCACCGTGTTCATCGCCGGGCTGATGGTCGGGCGCACACCGGAATACCTGGGCAAGAAGATCGAGCCGTATGAGATGAAGATGGCGGTTCTGCTCTGCCTTGCGACGCCGTTCGCCACCTTGATCGGCAGCGGAATTGCCTGTATGGTACCCGGCATTTCTTCGGCCCTGACCAACACCGGCGCGCACGCATTTTCCGAAGTTCTGTACGCGTATTCATCGGCGGGCGGGAACAACGGCTCGGCGTTCGCGGGGCTGAACGCAAACTCGCCGTTTTTGAACGTTTCGCTCGGCCTGATTATGCTCTTCGCGCGGTATGTTCCGATGGTGGCCGCACTGGCCATGGCGGGGTCCCTCGCGCAGAAGAAGAAGGTTGCGGTCGGCGCGGGCACTCTGCCCACCCACGACGGCATGTTCATCGGCCTGCTGATTTTTATTATCATTCTGATCGGCGCGCTCAGCTTCTTCCCTGCCCTTGCGCTCGGGCCGATCGCCGATTTCTTTCAGATGGTCGGCTGAGGAGGATTCAACTATGACTACCAATCAAAAAAACAAATTTGGCGACCGGAAGATGCTCCGCCGGGCGGTCCGGGATTCCTTTCAGAAATGCAGACCGGACGTTCAGGTTCGGAACCCGGTTATGTTCCTGGTATATGTGGCAGCAATTCTGACGACCCTGCTCTATTTTGTTTCCCTGTTCGGGATCCGGGACGCTCAGCCGGGCTTTATCCTGAGCGTCGCCGTGATTCTCTGGTTTACCGTTCTGTTTGCAAACTTTGCCGAAGCAATCGCCGAAGGACGCGGCAAGGCGCAGGCTGACGCGCTTCGCGCTGCCAAAAAAGACGTGGAAGCCCATAAAATACCGTCCGCGGACCGGCAGGATCAAATCGAGGTCGTATCCTCGGCTCTTCTTGCAAAAGGCGACATCGTCATTGTAAAAGCCGGGGAGCAGATTCCGGCGGACGGCGAAGTGATCGACGGGGTTGCCTCCGTCGATGAGAGTGCCATCACCGGCGAATCCGCCCCGGTAATCCGGGAGGGCGGCGGTGACCGCAGCGCGGTGACCGGCGGAACGACCGTTCTCTCCGACTGGATTGTCGTCCGGGTCACCAGCGAACCGGGCCGGAGCTTCCTCGATAAAATGATTTCCATGGTAGAGGGCGCTTCCCGCAAACGGACGCCGAATGAAATCGCGCTCCAGATCCTTCTGGTCGCCCTGACGATCATCTTTCTGCTGGTGACCGCGGCGCTGTATCCCTATTCCGAATTTGCAGCACGGCAGGCGGGAATCTCGAACCCGAGTTCCGTCACTGCGCTGATTGCGCTTTTGATTTGCCTTGCACCAACCACGATCGGCGCGCTGCTTTCCTCCATCGGCATCGCGGGCATGAGCCGCCTGAACGAGGCGAACGTCCTTGCCATGAGCGGCCGCGCCATCGAGGCCGCGGGCGACGTGGATATTCTGATGCTGGATAAAACCGGGACCATCACGCTGGGCAACCGTCAGGCGGCAGAATTCATTCCGGTGGGCGGCGTCAGCGCCGAGGAGCTGGCCGATGCGGCGCAGCTTTCCTCCATCGCGGACGAAACGCCGGAGGGCCGGAGTATCGTGGTGCTTGCAAAGCAGCAGTTCAATCTGCGCGGCCGCGAATTCGGCGGCAAATCCCCGGAATTCGTCCCGTTCACCGCAAAGACCCGCATGAGCGGCGTAAACTTGCCGGGTGCAGAGATTCGCAAGGGCGCGGCGGAAGCGGTGAAAGCCTATGTAACGGCCCAAAACGAAGTCTATCCGGAGGAGTGCGACGAAGCTGTAAAACGGATTGCAACCAGCGGAGGAACACCGCTCGTCGTCACGAAAAACGGCCGTGTGCTCGGCGTTATTCATTTAAAGGACATTATTAAGAGCGGCGTCAAGGAAAAATTCGCGGACCTTCGCAAGATGGGCATAAAAACCATCATGATTACGGGCGACAACCCCCTGACCGCTGCAGCGATTGCCGCGGAGGCCGGCGTGGACGATTTCCTCGCGGAAGCTACGCCGGAGGGAAAGCTGAAAATGATCCACGAGTTCCAGAAGCAGGGGCACCTGGTCGCCATGACCGGCGACGGAACAAACGACGCTCCGGCGCTTGCGCAGGCGGACGTCGCGGTGGCGATGAACTCCGGAACGCAGGCGGCGAAGGAAGCCGGGAACATGGTGGACCTCGACTCCTCCCCGACCAAGCTGATCGACATCGTGCGCATCGGCAAGCAGCTTCTGATGACGCGCGGCTCCCTGACAACCTTCAGCATCGCAAACGACGTGGCGAAGTACTTTGCCATTATCCCCGCGATTTTCATGGGGCTTTACCCCGGCCTTGCGGCGCTGAATATCATGGGACTGCACAATGCCGACACGGCGATTCTCTCTGCAATCATCTATAACGCGCTCATTATCGTCGCGCTGATTCCGCTGGCGCTCAAAGGCGTGAAATACCGAGAAGTCCCGGCGAAGAAGCTGCTTTCCCGGAACCTGTGGATTTACGGCGTGGGCGGACTCGCGGCCCCGTTTATCTTTGTTAAGCTGATTGATCTTATTCTCACCGCATTCGGCGTCTCGTAAGGAGGAGTTTCCTATGAATATTTTTAAGTCCGTCTGGGCGAAAGCCCTGGCTGTGCTGATG
>JAEWRF010000204.1 GCA_023460155.1 Bacillota bacterium
CGTCTCCGGCCTCCGGTTCATACCGGGTGCCGTCGGCCGAAAAATAAATATCGTAGGCGCGGAAACCGGTCACCGTCTGGTGGTCGGCAGTCACGTCCTTATTTATCTGCGTTTCAACATTTTTATAGGCTTCGCTGTCCTTGTCCTGCGTGATCGGTTCCACGCAGAATTCCGCGTCCGCGGGAATTTTCGTGTCACTCGAAAGGTTCGCCGTCACGATGATGTCGGGGTCGTCATATACAAAATCGGGCGCACCGGAATCCCGGCCGGAATCGGAAGCATCGAGAGTCTGCGCGAACGGCAAAACGACCAGCAGCAGCGAAACCAGCGCCGCCACCAGCACGCAGAGAAATCTGCGCCCGACTTGCCTTCTCTGTGAATTCATCCCGCCGTCGCCCCTTTCCACTAAATTAACAGGGTGTTTAGGTGATTGTTTTGATTTCAAATACAACTTTTCCGATGATGCCGTCGGTGCCGACTGTGCCGATGACCCGGGAATCCAGAGCGGTTTCGCGGTTGTCGCCCAGAACGAACACGCAGCCGTTCGGTACGGTGAACGGGAAAGTAACTCCGCCGGATCGGGAGAAGGTTTTCCCTATGGAGGGGCTTCCCTGCTCGGCGGTTCCGTTAACGAGGAACGTGCCTGTCTTGTCGTCGATGTCGACCTTATCGCCGGCCACGGCGGCGACCCGCTTGATGAGGAGATCGTTCTTGCCCGCCGGCTGGAAGATCACGATGTCGTTTCGCCGGTAGCTGTGGTCCAGCCGGAAGAATACAGCAGCGCTTCCGTTCGTGAGATTCGGCTTCATGGAGTCACCCTGAACCACGGCGATCCCGGCGATCACGCTGAACAGCAGGAAAACCACCGCTGCAGTCAGAAACAGGTCGAGGCACAGGCGAAACGTGCTTTTTTTCCGGCGCTCCTGCCGGATGCGTTCGTCGAAGATGCTCCGGGTGTTCTGTTCCGCCGGCCCGGCGGTTTTACGCTTAGCGGTCATGCAGGCCGACACTTCCCGCCAGCATCCGGATCAGACGATTCGCCTCATCGTCCTGCGGCGCCGGTCCGCCGCTGAGACTCTCCGCCCGTTCGATTCCCTCTTTTTGCAGAGCGTCGATATCGGAGAGCATCCCAGCCAGAGTGGAGCGAAGTCCCTTGATCGAAGTGCCGAACTGCTGCCGCATTTCCGCAACCTTTGCGGCGTACAAATCCCTTTGCTGCTTCTGGCGGAGACATTCCTGGCGGGCTGCTTCCAGCTTCCGGTTTGCCTCGGCTACAATTTCCTGAGCAGTACGCTTCGCGTCCTCGATGACCCCGTCCCGGCTTGCGTTGAGAGCGTCGACAGCCTGCGCGAGTGCGTCGATTTTGTAGTCGTACTGACTCTGCTCCTTCGGCGCTTCGATCGGGCGGGTTCGGAGAGACAGAATTTCCGTCTCTGCGTCCGCAAGCCGTCCGGCGGCAGCCTTGCGTTCCGCTTCAAGCTGTTCATTTTCCCCGCTGAGCCGGGCGATTTCCTTCTCATACAAAGAGGAAAGCTCCTGCAGCGCGGTATAGACCGCCTCCGGATCAAATCCGCCGACGACCGTCTTTTTAATTTTCAGTTTTTCTATGTAAGTTTGGATGTCGCTCATGTTTTCTCCTCCCGGTGGGCGTCCGACCGGCAATTCCGGTGTTCCGGCACGGTTTCTCAGTGTCGAAAAAGAAGGCTTTTTGGGATATCATATAAAAAAAGCCCGGCCGCAAAAAAAAATTTGCGGCCGGACGATCATGGCTTTTTGGTAAAAGCTTTAGATTCACTAGCTTTGCGTCGCCACCTTTTCAAGTGGGTTGCCAAAAATATTCAATTCGATCCGTTACTCGAAAAATTTACAAAAATTTCCTCTATACTACCATTAAGATACCATGGAAACGGTGGAATGTCAAGCTGAAATGATGGAACGATCTTTTGCAAAATATGGTATAAATAAACAAATTATTACAACTAAATTCTACACTGAAAAAATTCAATTTTGCCGGAAAAAAGCCGGTCTAATCGGATTTTTCAGCGAAATACGGCACCGCCGGCGGGGCTTGTCCCACCGGCGCAGGCAAAGGAATGGCCGGACAGACAGGAAGCGTTTCCCTGTCGGTCCGGCCGGTTTCCAATTTTCAAGAGTTTCGACAAATTATTTCAGCCGTTTGGCGAGACTGTCGGCGTTTGCCGCATAGAGAAGGGCGGTTTCCCGCGAGATTTTCCCAGAGGAAAACAGGCTGAAAAGGTCCGTATCCATCGGCAGCATTCCTTCTCCCATGGAGGAAGCGATGACGTTGTCAATCTGGTGCACCTTCGATTCCCGGATCATATTGCGGATTGCGGAATTTGCCAGCATGATCTCGAATGCGGGAACCAGCTTTCCGTCCACCGTGGGAACCAACTGCTGGGAGACGACCGCCTGCAGTACCATGGAAAGCTGCACCCGGATCTGCTGCTGCTGATTCGGGGGGAAAACGTCGATGATGCGGTCGATGGTGTTGGCGGCCCCGACGGTGTGCAGGGTGGAAAGCACAAGCTGGCCCGTTTCCGCGGCGGTCATGGCGGTGGCGATCGTCTCGTAATCCCGCATTTCGCCCAGCAGAATCACGTTCGGGGCCTGCCGCAGGGCGGCGCGCAGGGCCTGCAGGTATCCGTCCGTATCGTGGGAGACTTCGCGCTGACTGACGATGCTCTGGTCGTGCCGGTGCAGATATTCAATCGGGTCCTCGATGGTGATGATGTGGCAGTTCCGCGTACGGTTGATTTTGTCGATGATGCAGGCCAGCGTGGTCGATTTTCCGCTTCCCGCCGGGCCGGTGATGAGCACAAGCCCCTTTTTCATCAGATTCAGATCAATCACCGCGTCCGGGATATTCAGCGCCCGGGGGTCCGGCAGGCGGAACGCGACCACACGGAGAACGGCGGCCATGCTGCCGCGCTGAAAATAGGCGTTGCAGCGAAAGCGCCCGATATTTTCCAGAGAAAAGGAAAAATCGTCGTCCCCGGTCTGGATAAACGGCTTCATATCGCGCCCTTTGCCCAGAGAGTAAATCTGTTCCAGGCAGCGGCGGGTGTCGTCCGGAGTCAGCCGGTAATCCGGAAGCCCATCCTGTTCCAGCGGAACAATGCGGTTGCTGATTTTGCACGAAACGGGGCACCCCGCTATAATGAAAATATCCGAGGCATGTTTCTCCAGGGCACAGCTCAGTACGGCGACAATATCAATATCCATTCGATTCCTCCGGCCTTCTTTTGTTCCGGCACCGCTCCGGCCGGGAGGCGGCGGGGGTCGAGTCGTTTTTCCGGGTGTTCACGGCGCTTTGCTGCTGCCCTGCCACAGGTGCAGCGGCCCTTCATCGTCCGGGATGGCTGCGTCGGAAGAGGAGGAAGCGTCCGCCTGCTTTTGTGCGCCGATCAGGCGCTCGTCGGTTATTTTGTAGCGCTCGGCATCCGGATAAGGGGCAACCGTCAGCATGGCCTGTATTTTCCGGTTCTGGTCCGCATCGGCGGTCAGGGTGCAGCTGAATGTGTCGTCGTCTCCCTGTGCCGCTTTGACCACGACGCCGGGGCATTTTGCAAGAAGGAGCTGGGCAAAAACACGGTAGCAGGCGGCGGATTTCACGGGTTTGGGGAGCTCTGTGCTCAGAATCGGCCCGATTTCGGCACTGCCCTGATAAATGGCTTTGTTTTTCAGCCCGTCTAAGCTTCCTTCGTCCGCCGCCTGCTGCGCGTCGCTTTTTGCCGTAAGCAGTGCGGCGTCGATCTGTTTGAGCCCTTCCTGAATTTTTCCGTCGGCTTTATAATAGTTTTGCACCGCCTCCGCGTTCTTCTCGGAGATGCGGGAGTCGGCGTTCGCGGTGACATAAGAAAGAATCCCGAAGGCAGTCAGGCACAGCACAACAAAGATCATCAGAATGGACGCACCGCCCACGCTGAACTGAAAATTGCCCTTTGTCTTCATGGGATTCCCTCCTTCCTTAATTCTTTTACGGGGCCTTCGTAAGATACCGGTCGGCGCTCAGCGTGTAGAGCTTGCTTTCCCCGGCCGCCTGACGGCGGAAAACGGATATGTCCGCGCGGAGCAGTACGCCGCTTTCCGCTTCGTCCTTCTTCAGGGCGACGTCAACGGTATAGGCTGGGGTGCCTTGAGTGATCCGGTTCCACGCCCTGTCGTAATCGAGCCGGAGGTGCTCGGTACCGTCCGGGGCGGTGCTTTTCGCGGCCTGCAGCGTTTGGGCAAGCTCTTCAGGAGAGGAAACGCCCTTCATGCGTTCGGCGACGTCCTGCGCCTGAACGACCGCCGCGCTGAGGTCGCTGCTCCGCTGTGCCCGGCTGTTGGCCGCGGCGAAGAGCTGGAGAGTGACCGCCGCGGACACGGCAAAAAAGCAGATAACGATGATGATCTCAATGAAAAAACTGTTGATTGAGCCGTCGCTGCGCTTCAAGTCCGTTTCCCCCTTTCTTCCTTCGTTTTTCGTTCAGAGCGCGGAAAAAGCGGCGCTCTATGGGAGGAAGAGATCGAGCGTGAGTGTGCGCCGGTTCCGGTCGGTGACGGCAAGCTTCAGGTCCCGGCCCGCCTGTGACATGGCAAAACCGGAGACCGCCGTAATTTTGTCACCGCTTCCCGGTGTGAAGGAATTTTTTGCCGCGGTGAACAGCTCCATGAGGGAGCCTTTGTATTCGTAGATATAGGTTCGGTAATCCCCGCCGTTCATGCTGGAGGCGATCACCAGCGTCTGCTGGCCGTTTACCTCCTGCACCGAAACCTCGCCGCTTCCTGCGGCATGAACCTTGTTTGCGACGTAGGAGAGCGAAGCGCGGGTTTCGTTGTTTGCTTCCATCTGCCCGACAATTTTGGTGTAAACATTCGCTCCGATCAGCACCAGAAAAAGGGAGCAGACCGCAAACAGGCAAAAAATCAGCAGCACAAAGACCGTATCGAATGAATGCGTGCTTTTTCCGTTCATCGGCTTCCTCCCGTCTTTCCCGCGTGTTTTCCAGCAGACCGAATCATCCGTTTCCTTTTTTCAGGACCTCAACCGAGGGCATGACGTTGGAGCCGATCGATTCGTAGTGGACGATGTATTTCTCATGGTTAATCACAAGACCGTAATGGTCTTCGAGATATTTTACGTCGGAAGGGTAGACCCCCTCGATCGCGTAGCAGTTTACGACAGCCTTCTGGACGGCCGCCTGCGTGACCTGCAGGTCGCGGGCGCCGTTTCCCTCTGCGGAGACGCTGAACCCGTACCAGAACAAGGCGAGCATCGCGCAGAAGATTACGATTGGAAGAATGAGGCCCGCGTGGGCCGCTTTTTGCTTATAAATGTGCACGAAAAACAGCCCCCCTTAGACGTTATCCGATGGACGACAGAATCCCCATCAGCGGAAGCATTACGGAAAGCAGAATGGCGCCGATGACGACGGACAGAACCGCCACCATGACCGGCTCGATCACGGAGACCGCGCGGTTGATGGAGTCGTCCACGTCCTCGCTGTAGATCTCGGCCAGACGGTTCATGACCGTATCCAGACTGCCGGTTTTGACGCCCAGATGGATCATGCTCGAATAAATGCCGGGGAACATCCGCACCTTTTCCAGCGCCTTCGCGAAGGATTGGCCCTCTTCCACGGCCTGACGCGATTTTTTAACCTTCTCAATTACGGTTTCGCTCGGGATGATGTCGGGGATCAGATCCAGCGCCTCGCTGGTGTCGTAGCCGGTTGCGAGCATCATCGACATGACGGAGGCGAAGCGCGCCGAGGCGATTTTTTCGGAAAGACGGCGGGTAGGGCCGAAGCGGGCGACAAAGCCGACCAGCCTGCGGGAACCCGCGTCCGTTGCGCTGAGAATCAGCACGGCAATGAGCAGCGCCGCGAGAATCAGGATGACGATCAGCGCGTACCGGCCGGTCGCCATGCCCGCTCCGATCACAACCTTGGCGGTTGAGGACATGTCTCCGCCCAGGTCGAGGAAAACGTCGTTGAAGGCGGGAAGAGCCTTTACAACCATAACGGCGACGACCGCCGCCATCATCAGAACCAGCACCAGCGGGTACAGAATCGCGCTGCGCACCCGGCGGCGCAGCCGGTCCTCCCAGGCGTAGTAGGTTGCCAGCCCTTCCATTACGCTGTCGAGCCGGCCGGCCTTTTCGCCGATGTCCACCATATGGACCATGTAGCCCGGGAACGCTCCGGTTTTGCAGAGCGCCGCGTAAAGGGAACTGTTCTGCTCCAGCTCCTCCTGCATCTCAAGAATCAGCTTTTTGCCCCGGGCCGATTCAATGTTCTCGCTGATGGCTCCGATCCCCTCCTGCAGGGGAATCGCCGCCTTCAGAATCAGAACGACCTGCGAACAGAACAGGGAAACGTCGCTCGAGGCGAGCGTGCCGTTCTTTCCCTGCTTTCCGTCGGTGCTTTTCATCATGGTCCATCCTCCGTTTCGTAAGAGCCCGGCGGCTCCGGTTCGGGCCGGGTCAGTAGTATTTTTCCGCCGTGTAGCTGCTGACTGTCTGGCCGGCAGCGCCGAACGTGGCGTCATAGCGGATCCACCCGCCGAGATACACCTCGTTCCAGGCGTGGTAGCCCACGCTGGCGGTCCCGATGACCAGCCGGGTTGGAATTCCCTGTGAGCGGCACATGGCCGCCATCAGGGAGGAATAGTCGAAGCAGATTCCCTTTTTTGAGGCGAGCGTACTGTCTACATCCGGCAGATAGCCCGACTGCACGCTGTTCGCCTTGGCATAATCGTACCGGATATTCGCCGTAATAAAGCGGTAGATCGCCGAGACCTTGGCGGAGTTGCTCGCGGCCTGCGAACAAAGGCTGCGGGCTTTGGCAACCGCCGCGGAGGAGCGCGTGTAATTTACATATTGGTTCGGGTACAGGGTGCAGCCGGAGCCGCCGATGGAGGCGCCGATTTCCGTGGAGCACAGTTCGGCGTAAACGCCGCCCGAGACATTCTGCATGAAGCGCACCCGGTAGGTGCCGCTTCCGCTCTGCAGGGGAAGCACCGTATAGCCGCCCCCGTCGGGAATGTTGTACTGGTAAAAGGAGGAGCCTCCGTTATAATAAACCAGCACCTTGATCTTTCCCGAGCCGCTGTACCGCACCATAATGTAGCCCTGCGAAGCGTTGCTGTAGTCGATCTCACCGCCGTTCTGGGAAAACACCGCGCTGCCGGAAGCCTCCGGCATCAGCGCCGTGACCGGAGGCATCGGCGTCCCGGAAGCACCCGGAGAAGCCTTCGGCGGCAGGGAGGAGTTCAGTATGACCGCCTTCGAAGAGGACGGAGA
>JAEWRF010000205.1 GCA_023460155.1 Bacillota bacterium
CCTGCGGCTCGTCCAGAAAATGAGGGATTTCCCATCGGCTCATGGTATCGTCCAGTATTCCGCGGTAATTCTCCGGATCCCTTGCAATCACAAGAAAATCACGGTAGCGGTAGGCGTTTTGAATCACAAGCCCGCGGATTGAAGCGCAGACAAAAGAGGCCTCGTCGTAAACGTCCGAAGCCTCGTAAAGGGTAATACCTTTCCACCCTCCGGCGACCGCAGTTCTGTGGGCAGGGCGGTAGACGCCCGCTTCCAGAGAGGCGAGCGCGGGAGTTTGGAAGCGACGGCCGCTTTTCAGCACTGCCGGAGAGGCGACCGGCACACTGTTCCGCTTCGCCAGGCGAATTAAATTCGACGCGGTGCGGCGGGTGACGGAAAAAAGGCCTGCACCCTGCTCCGGGTCGTCGAGCCGGTCCGTACAGAGCGCAATCTCCACACGCCGCGCCTGTTTGAAAAGTAGCTCGATAATGTCGTATTCCTGCATTGTAAAGCTTTGAAAGGAGTCGATCATCACCGTGTATCCGGCAAAAAAAGGAACCTCCAGCAGCGTGTTTTTCAGCCGGGTGAGGTCGTCGAGCGGGTCCAGATAGCTCTGAGCGACAAGCGCGTCGTAGGCGGCAAGAATCAGGGCAATTTCCTCCGCCTTCTGCCGAAGCGTGCCTGCCGGAAGGTTTTGTGCCGCTTTCCGCAGGTCTTCCGGCGAAATACCGCACATTTTAAACTCTGTGGAGGCGGCCAGCATCCGTCCGGTCAGCTCCGAGCTTTTCGCGCTTTTCCGGAAAACAGTCAGACTGTCTTCGGTCTGTTCCAGCGCGAGGCTCATAAAGATGCTGCGGCCGCCCTCGTCAAGTCTTCTGCCTGCGAAGCCGCCGCAGTGACGCTGAACCTCGCCGGTCAGACGGGAAAAGCTGGTGACAAGCACCCGCCGCGCGTCCTGCTCCCCGAGCAGCCGGAGAACGGCTCGTTCGTTTTCGAAGGAAGCCTGCTCCGGTACGATGAGCATGAGACGCTCTTCCCCGCTCTTGGCCATGCGCCGGAGCCGTCTCCGGAAGAATTCCGATTTTCCGCTCCCGGCGCAGCCTAAAATCAGTCTGAGCATCCGATTTCCCCCTCACTGTTTTCTGCAACCATTATATCACAAAGCCAAAACGGATTGCAGAGGCGGAGGGAAAAGCGGAGGACTATTTCCGCTCCAGCCAGGCTTTCACCTGTTCGTAGGCTTCCAGCGTCTTGAAGCGGACAATATAGCTGCCGCTTCCGTCCACAATGCGGAGTTCGTTCGGGTTGAGCACATCCTTCAGGTCTTCCCGCTTTTCGGCGGCGGGCAGGCAAAGGGGCGGAAAAATGACGCACCACCAGTTGTGCCCGGCCCCGGAGCCGATTTCAACCCGGAGCGCATCGTATGTTCCCGCCGGCAAAGTGACCGTATCGTACTGCCGGGTTGTGAAATACATATTGGTCAGATACACGCGAACCGGATATTGGTATCCGTCGCGGATCACCTCGTCCTGTGCCGCATCCTGAAGCTTCTGCAGATTTTCCGAAGCAATTTTTTCCGCATCCTTACGGCTGGAAGCTCCGTCGAACAGTCCGGCGCTTTCGGCCACGATGCGGTCGCGGACCTTCAGCTTCAGAGCCTGATCGGCATTGGAATCGGAATTGGCGAGCACGTGCAGGCGCAGCACGTGATTCGGTATATCTTCGCATCCGGCCGCAAAGCCGGTAAAGGAAATCAATATGGTTATAACGAGCGCCAGAAGAAGTGATTTTTCCAGTGTTTTCATATCCAGGCATCCTTTCTTTCGAAAGGAATTATGGACGGAAAGCAAAATGATTATTCGCTGTCTGGATTATTTTTCCAATAAAAAGCAGTCTTGACTTCGTACGGGTCGGCAGAGAAAAACATCCTGAAAGCGCCGCGAAAGTGCCGAAGCACAGTTTTCGGCTTTTCGGGAATCCGAAAAAATGCCGTAAACAGCCGAACCGCTTCCGGTCATGCATGACCCCAGCGCCCCGCTTTGAAGCATTTCGGATTTGATCTGCCGGATCTCCGGAATAAGAATTACCGATTCAAAGGCATTCCCGCAGGCACCTGCGATTTCCGGAAGATCCTTCTGATTCAAAAAAGGAATCAAATTGTCTGTAAAGTGAGTTAGCTTTCCACCGGCCTGATCCAGAAGAGCGTAGGCTTCCGCCGTACTGCTTCCCACCGGGGGCCTGCAGATGACGATGTCACATTCCGGAAGCGGAGCAAGTCCGCTCAGCTTTTCTCCGATCCCTTCGGCCAGCAGAGTTCCGCCGCGCAGACAGAACGGGACGTCCGCACCGACGGAAAGACCGATTTCGCACAGCCTGTCCGTTGAGAGGCCGGCGCCGAACGCCCGGTTGAGCAGGACCAGCGCGGCGGCCGCGTCCGCGCTGCCGCCCCCGAGACCGGCCTGACTCGGAATGTTTTTCTCAATAAAAAAAGAAGCCCCCGCGCGGATTCCTGCGGCGGTAAAAAAAGTGGCTGCGGCGCGGGCAACGGTATTTTTATCCCCGCAGTCAAGCTCCGGAGTGCCGCACGCAACCCGGATTTCCGGTGTGGAAAGGGGCTCCAGTGTTAGCCGGTCGCAGAGAGAAACAGTCTGCATCACCATTCGAAGAAGGTGATAACCGTCCCCGCGCCGGCCTGCGAGATCCAGCGTGAGATTTATTTTTGCGAAGGCATTTGCACGAACAGACATAAAGACCTCCGGCCTGCATATTTTCGCTGCAATGATCTCTGATAGGGACGATGGTCAGCAGATCGGAACCATCTCCGGCTGGTGATTTGCGTAAACGGTGAAATGCTGGAAACCCGCTTTTAGAAGAAGCTCCAGCCCCTGCTCAATTCCCGCGCCTACATCCGCCCAGCGATGCGCGTCCGAGCCCAGGGTAATGAGCCTGCCGCCGAGTTCACGATAGCGAAGAATCACCGGATAGTCCGGCATCGATTTGCCAAGCCTCTGACGGAAACCGGACGTATTGACCTCAAGTGCTTTTCCGTTTTGGATCAGCAGTCGGAGCACCTGCTCAATCCGCGGCATCCATTTGTCCGTGTCGATCGGAATGCCGTGCTCCCCTTCGATATAGCGCCAGGGATATGTCAGGTGTGCCAGCGAATCAAACCGGCCCCAGGCGATCATTTCTTCTATCTCGGAGAAGTAACGGTCCAGAAGGTCGTCCACACTCTCCACAGAGTAATCGACGGAGAAGAAGTCATCTTTTCCTTTGACATTGTGGACGGAGGCAAGAGCAAAGTCAAAATTGCAGGAATCGAGCACATCTGCCGCCGCCGCCGGATTCTGCATAGGCTGGCCGAGCTCTGCGCCGCAGCGCACGCGGAGACGTCCACGGAAAGCCGCCGCCGCCTTACGTGTTTCAAAATAGGATTGGCGAATCGATTTATCGTAGCCTTCCGGCAGGTAGACGTTGCATTCGCAGTGATCTGTGATGGTGAGAATATGCAGGCCGAGTCTTGCGGCGCTTTCACACATCATCATTGCGGAATCGGCTGCATCCCGGGAGCAGTCGGTGTGAACATGGCAGTCTGAGATATATTTGAATTTCATGGAGTCCTCCTGATGAACATTATAAATTCAGTATTAAAAAACATATTACTTATTTTTAATCGTAACATAAAGGCGGATAAAAATATAGATAAATCATCCCTATTTTGTGGATCGGGGCTTTCCGATTTTTTAAACAGAATGACAACCCGGCGGCAGCGGAAACCATATTTTATCAATCGGAGGTCCCCGCAATGGGAAAATATGTGCGGTACAGCGGGGTGATAAAGGCTTTGCCGAAGGGACAGTCTCTTGACAAAAGCCCCGTGTTTCATCATAATGAAAAAAGTTTTTAAAGATGGAGGTAAGTTCATCATGCGAGCCGTTATAACAGTAATAGGAAAAGATATGGTGGGAATTCTCGCCAGAGTTTCGGCAATCTGTTCCGAAAATCAGGTGAATGTGGAAGAAGTGACACAGTCGATTCTGCAGGACCTTTTTGCCATGATCATGCTGGTCGATGTTTCAAAATGCTCGGTTCCTTTCAGTGATCTTTCCGAAAAGCTCTCAGGAGTCGGTACAGATATGGGGTTGAGCATTCATATCATGCGGGAAGACATTTTCAATTCCATGCACAGAATTTAAAAAACAAAAACGAATGTCAAAACTCCCGCAGAAAGGAACCGTAACAAAGCGATGATCAATTCACATGATATCCTTGAAACGATCAATATGATCGACAACGAATGCCTGGATGTGCGCACCATCACCATGGGCATTTCTCTTTTTGACTGCATCGATTCGGATCAAAAAGCCGCCTGTGATAAGATTTATGATAAAATTTGCAGGTATGCGGGAAATCTGGTCAAAACCGGAGAAGCTATCAGTACGGAATACGGCATTCCCATTATCCACAAGCGTATCTCCGTTACGCCAATCGCAATGCTGGCGGCCGCCTGCCCCGACAAAAACCCCGTGCGGTTCGCACAGGCGCTGGACCGGGCCGCAAAGGCCACCGGCGTCAACTTTATCGGCGGATACTCTGCACTGGTGCACAAGGGCTTCGGCCCGGGCGACTACGCGCTGATTGAGAGCATTCCGGAAGCGCTCAGCACCACGGAGCTGGTCTGCTCCTCCGTCAACATCGGAACGACCAAGGCGGGCATCAATATGGACGCCGTGAAAAAAATGGGCCACGTCGTGTGCAAGACGGCTGCCGCCACGGTCAAAGAGGAATGCATCGGCGCCGCCAAACTGGTGGTGTTCTGCAATGCGCCGGAAGACAACCCGTTCATGGCCGGCGCCTTCCACGGTCCAGGAGAGCCGGACTGCGTAATCAACGTAGGAGTTTCGGGCCCCGGCGTTGTTCGTGCCGCTCTTGCAAAAGCGGGCGACTGCGACCTGACCGACGTTGCTGAAATTATAAAGAAGACGGCCTTTAAGGTTACCCGCATGGGGCAGCTTGTGGCGCAGGAAGCCTCCAGAAGACTCTGCGTGCCGTTCGGAATTGTGGATCTTTCCCTTGCGCCGACCCCCGCCGTAGGGGACTCCGTCGCGCATATTCTTGAGGAAATGGGGCTCGAAAGCTGCGGCGCGCACGGAACTACCGCTGCGCTTGCCCTTTTAAACGACGCAGTCAAAAAAGGCGGCGTCATGGCTTCTTCTCTGGTCGGTGGCCTGTCCGGAGCGTTTATTCCGGTCACGGAGGATGCCGGCATGATCGCGGCGGCGCGCTGTGGCGCCCTCAGCATCACCAAACTTGAGGCGATGACGGCCGTCTGCTCGGTGGGCCTCGATATGATCGCCGTGCCGGGAGATACTCCCCCGGAGGTTATTTCCGCAATTATCGCCGATGAAGCCGCGATCGGCATGGTCAACGGGAAAACCACCGCTGCCCGCCTGATCCCCGCAATCGGGAAAAAGGCCGGCGATGAACTGAACTTCGGCGGTCTTCTGGGGGGCGGACCGGTCATGGAAGTCAACCGCTTTTCTCCTTTGAAGTTCATCAGTCGGGGCGGCCGAATTCCGGCGCCGATTCACAGCCTGAAAAACTGAGCCGCCTCTGTTTGAACCCTCTGCCCTGTCCGCCGCCTTTTGTACAAAAACGGAATTCTGTAAGCAGCGGCCTTGACGGGCGTATGGAATCTGGTCTATAATGACTGCTGCCGCGGCGGGCAGATCTTTTCGCTTCCGTCGAAAGAAATCAGAGTTAGAAAAAATTTCTTGTAAATTTTAACGAGGTACCCTATAATAATTGAGACAATAATTGAAGAAAAGACTGTAAGTTTTGCTTACATTTTTTGGAGGTGGATCCAGTGCAGGATCTGATGAAGCAGATTGTTGAAATGGACCGTCAGGCAAGGGAAATCACCGATGCAGCCCAGCTTGAAAAAGTCAATTCCGAAAAGGAAATCCAGCAGAAACGCGATGAGATTCGGAAAACCTTTTTGGAGAAAGCCCGGGAGAGCATTGCTCAGCACGAACCGCAGGAGCGTGCCGAGGCGGAAGCAAAATGGAAAGTCATCCAGCAAAAGAACCAGCAGATATCGGATAATCTCGACAAACTCTACAAGGAGAACGGAGACCGCTGGGTTTCTGAAATTGTTGCAAGAGTCACGGGAGAGTGATGAAATTGCTTGCGACCCTGTCTTCCAATGTTGTTCTGGCGAAAGCGCGCACCATGTACGGCAGGCGGCTTACGCCCGAAAATTACAAGGATCTATTAAAATGTCAGACGGTAAGCGAAGTTGCTTCCTATCTGAAAAACCGAACAGATTACTCAAAAGTAATGGCCGGAATCGAAGAGACCGAAATTCACCGAGATCAGGTTGAAGCAAAGCTGCGGCAAAAGCTACAGGAAGACTTCACCTCTCTTTGCCGGTATGAAATCACGGTTGGGGAACGTTTTACCACCTATTTTATCCTTCGCTGGGAGATTGCGCAGATCCTTCAGACCGTGCTTTTCCTGAATTCAGGCGAAGCCGTTCCGGAAACCGAGGAAAAGTCTCCGATGCCGCCGTCTTTTCTGGAACGGACTTCTCTGGACTCGAAAAAGCTGGCCCGTGCCGCGAATTTTGATGAACTCCTTTCTGTGCTGGCCCACACGCCGTACGGCAAGCTTTTGGAGCCCTACAAGCCAAAGGAAAAAGAGCGTATCGATTACACGCGGATTGAAATTGCCCTTTATAGTTTTTTGTATGAAACCATTTTTCAGGTTATCCTAAAAAATACGCACGGCGAGACAAAAAGGCAGCTGCTTGAAATCTTTACTTCCTTTATTGATCTGACCAATTACGTGCGGATTGTCAGGCTGAAGCTGTCTTATCACATTGATCCTGAGGTGATCAAGGAGTCCCTTCTCCCCTACGGCGCAATCGACAAAAAGATCATTGACGAAATGGCGGCGGCCGTATCCGAGGAAGAGATCGACGCGGCGATGAACCGTACGGCGATCGGGAGGAAGATTTCCCGCGAAAGCTGTTCCTATGTCGATGAGATTCCCCGCCGCTACAATTTCCGCATCTGTCAGCACGATCTTCATTTTTCCACGCATCCTTCGGTCGTTCTGATTGCTTACGTCTTCGCGCGGGAAGCGGAAATCAGCGATATCATCACGATAGTGGAAGGAATCCGGTATAAGCTTGAGCCGCCCGAAATCAAAAAGCTGCTTACGATTATAAATTCCACGGAAAGGGGTGGCTGATCGCTTGGCCGTTGTTAAAGTTAAAGTTCTGAATATCATCGGCCGGATGTTTGAACTGGAAAAAGTAGCGAATATTCTTGGCAGATCCAATGTCTTTCATCCGGATTACGCGCTTTCCTTCTATTCCAATACGGCCGGCTTTTCTCCGGTTTCGGAAGAAAATCCGTACGCGGAG
The DNA here is from genome assembly GCA_023460155.1 of Bacillota bacterium. Classification (GTDB taxonomy): domain Bacteria; phylum Bacillota; class Clostridia; order Oscillospirales; family Acutalibacteraceae; genus Caproicibacter. Next base: position 7,409 of record JAEWRF010000205.1, read on the forward strand.
CCGCTTCGCCGTATGACGGATACGATGAAAGCGATGGGAAAAAAGACGGAGCCGAACGGCAAATCAACCGACCGGCTTCCCGCTTCCGTAAGTGACTGGAACGCCTATACGCAGAAAATTGTTCAGGCATGGGCCGGATTTTCGGAAGCACGCGTGGAGCATCAGCAGAAGATTGCCGTTCTGAACCGTGAAATTGAGAAAGTAAATCATTTTACGGGACTCGATATTCGTCTCAACGAGGTCAACGAGTGCCGTTTTATCAAAATCCGGTTTGGGTTCCTTCCCAATGAAAGCTACGCGAAGCTGGATGAAATCAAGGAAAATCCGTATGTCGTTTTTTTCCCGAGCACCAGCGACGCGACCGGATACTGGGGAATGTACTGCGCCCCGATCGATCAGATTGAAGAAATCGACCGGATCTTTTCGGGCCTGAACTTTGAGCGCACGCGTTTTACCGAACTGAGTGGAACCCCCGAGCAGTATCTTTCCGAGCTGAATTCCAAACGGGATGCCGAGCGTAAGCAGATCGAAGAGATTGACCGGCAGATCGGTGACTTCTGGGAGCGGGAAAAGAAGGATTTCGGAATCCTCTATTCATGGCTTTCCGAAAAGTACATTTGCTTCGGCATTCAGCGGTATGCGGCACGCTACGGCGACAGCTTCATCCTTACCGGATGGATTCCGGCGGACCGAGAAAACGGTGTGAAAAAGCAGCTCGACGGTCTCAGTACCGTCCGGTTTGCAGCCGATGCCGCCGAAGACCCGGAGGTGCTGACGCACTCCCCCCCGATTATCCTGAAAAACCGGAAGGTTTTCAGCCCGTTTGAGTTTTTCGTGCGGATTTACGGGATGCCGCGTTACAATGAGATGGATCCTACTCCCGTGATCGCGTTCACCTACGCCCTGATCTTCGGGATTATGTTCGCGGATCTTGGACAGGGGATTTGCATCGCGGTAATCGGCTGGCTTATGTGGAAGAAATTCCATATGGCATTGGGCAAAGCGATGATTCCGTGCGGAATCGCCTCGGCGCTGTTCGGCACCGCCTTCGGTTCCGTCTTCGGGTTTGAGCATGCCCTTGACCCGTTCTATCAGGCCGTGTTCCATCTTCCCGGGAAACCGATCTCGGTCATGGAAGGCGATACCACTATCAAGGTAATCTATTCCGCGGTGGGCCTTGGAATTCTCCTTGTGATTTTAGCCATTGCGATGAATATTATTTCTTCGCTGCGGCGTGGGCTGTTGGAAAACGGCCTGTTTGGACCGAACGGAGTGGCCGGTTTCGTGTTTTATGTTTCTTTGATTGTGGGTGCACTCGGACAGATGGTGCTGGGAATCAAACTGATGACCCCCGTTTATGTTCTGGTGCTGATCGTTCTGCCGGTGGTCGTTATGCTGTTCCGGGAACCCCTGGGAGGTCTTGCCGAAGGTCGGCCGGACTGGAAGCCCGAAAGCATGGGGAACTATATCATGCAGAACTTCTTTGAAGTGTTCGAATTCCTGCTCAGCTACCTGACGAACACCATCAGCTTCATCCGTGTCGGCGCATTTGTGCTCGTTCACGCAGGCATGATGCTGGTTGTGTTTACGCTCGCGGAATCCTCTTCGGGCATCGGCTACGTGCTGATTCTGCTGATCGGGAATGCCTTTGTGATCGCGCTGGAAGGACTGCTGTCCGGCATTCAGACGCTGAGGCTTGAGTTTTATGAAATGTTCAGCCGATTCTTTGACGGGGCGGGCCGGGCTTTTGCACCGGTTGTCGTTAGTCAGGAATCATAAAATAATTATTATTTGCATTATTTAGGAGGAAAAATCATGAACATCGTATTTATGTGCCTGCCCGTAGCCGCTCTTATCATCACCGTCGCCGTCGCGATTCACGCCGTTAAGAAGGGCGCGAAAAAGCGCACCGCCGTAATCGCTCAGATCATTGCTTTTGCCGCCGTATGCCTGATTTCCTTCAGCGTTCCGGTCGGCGTTTCCGCAGCCTCCACGGGTGCCGCTGCCGGTGCTGCAGCTGGTACAACCACCAGCCAGGCTGCCGCTGCTGCTGCCGCATCTTCCGATAAGGGCCTGAGCATGCTTGCCATCGCGCTTGCTTCCGGCATTGCATCCATCGGCGGCGCAATCGCCGTTGCAGCCGCAGCTCCCGCAGCAATCGGCGCGACCGGCGAGAATCCGGAAGTTTTCGGTAAAGCACTGATTTTCGTAGCTCTTGGCGAAGGTATCGCAATCTACGGACTGCTGATCGCTATCCTTATGCTCAACAAGGTACAGTAACGGATCATAATACGGAGGTTCGCGCATGCGTTTCTATTTGATCAGTGACAATGTCGACACCCAGGTCGGTTTGCGCCTGGCGGGTATTGAAGGCGTCGTGGTTCATCAGGCGGACGAAGTGAAAAAAGTCCTGCAGGAGACCATGGAACGGGACGATATCGCGGTGGTTCTGATTACGGAAACTCTGCTTTCGTTGTGCCCGGAGCTGGTCTATAACCTGAAGCTGAACCGGAAACGCCCGCTGATTGTTGAAATTCCCGACCGTCACGGAAACGGCTGCACAAAAGATTCCATTACCCGCTATGTCCGCGAAGCAATCGGCGTTAAGATTTAAGATGCACCAAAAATCCGAACGGGGGGTTTTCTATGGCTGAAGCCGAAGACAAAAAAGATAAGTTTTCTGCCGCGATCAATCATTACGCGGAGGAACAGCGTAAAAAAATAGAAGATGAGATTTCCACCTTTAAGCAAAAGGAACTGGACGAGGCGGAAATTGAAGTCCTGACGGAATGCTACCGGATGATCCAGAAGGAACTGGTTCAGATGCGCAGCGGCATTTCGCGGGAAATGGCGCAGAAGGAGCTTTCTGCCCGCCGTGAGCTTCTCGACAAGCGCCAGAAAATAACCGATGAGGTTTTCAGCCGCGCGGCACAGAAACTCACCGAGCTGATCCAAAGCGAAAAATATACGGAGCTGCTGAAAAAAGCGGCTGAAAAATTCAAAGCGATATTTACAGAACCCGGAACGGTCATCTGCCTGAAAGCCGACGATGCCAAATATGAGGATCTGATCCGGGAAGCGTTCGGCAGTGACTGCACGTTTCAGGCAGACCCGACCATCGGCGTCGGCGGAATTCGCGCATTTAATCCCGGCATGGGCCTGATGGCCGACGAGACCTTCGACTCCCTGCTGGAAGAGCAGCGCGGGTGGTTTGAAGAACACTCGGGCATGACCGTAGTATGATCGGAGATGAAGGTATGGATTTTCAGGATGTCATATATGGGATTAACGGCCCTGTCGTAACCGTTCAGAACTCCCGCAGCTTTTCCATGATGGAAATGGTCTTTGTCGGAAAAGAGCGTCTGGTTGGCGAAGTGATCGGGGTTACCGATCAGTTTACAACCATCCAGGTTTATGAAGAGACGACCGGCCTTCGTCCCGGCGAGCCGGTTTTCGGTACCGGAAGCCCTATGAATGTAACGCTCGGGCCTGGGATTCTCAGTAATATTTTCGACGGAATCGAACGCCCGCTGAAGGTTATCGCGGAGCAGACTGGCTCGTTCATCGCCCGCGGCAGCAGCATCCCCTCTCTGGACCAGGAAAAGCTCTGGGATGTCACCGTGACGGTGAAGGAAGGCGATACCCTGAAGGGCGGCGATGTTTTCGCACAGTGTCAGGAAACGCCGGCTATCGTTCATAAATGCATGGTGCCGCCAAACCTGACCGGAAAAGTAACAAGTGTCAAACCCAGCGGGAACTTTCATGTGAACGATACGGTTCTGGAGCTGACCGACTCCATCGGCAAAGTTCATCCGCTGAGCCTTTGCCAGCGCTGGTCCATCCGTTCGCCCCGTCCCGTAACCGAACGCCTGCAGCCTACGATTCCGCTGATTACCGGGCAGAGAACGATCGACACGCTTTTCCCCATTTCCAAAGGCGGGACCGCCGCAATTCCGGGCGGTTTCGGAACCGGTAAGACAATGACTCAGCATCAGCTCGCCAAATGGTGTGACGCCGATATTATTATTTACGTCGGCTGCGGCGAACGCGGGAACGAAATGAGCCAGGTTCTGGAAGAATTCACCGAACTGGTGGACCCGAAATCCGGCAGGCCGCTGACGGACCGGACCGTTCTGATCGCCAACACCAGCAACATGCCAGTGGCCGCACGTGAAGCTTCCATCTACACCGGGATCACACTGGGCGAATATTACCGCGACATGGGCTATCACGTTGCAATTATGGCTGACTCCACATCCCGTTGGGCCGAGGCACTCCGCGAAATATCCGGCCGTCTGGAGGAAATGCCCGCGGAAGAGGGCTTCCCTGCCTATCTGCCGAGCCGTCTTTCCGAATTCTACGAACGCGCCGGCATGGTGGACAATCTGAACGGATCAAAGGGCTCCATCACGATCATCGGAGCCGTATCCCCGGCCGGATCGGATTTTTCGGAACCTGTTACGCAGAATACCAAACGCTTTACCCGCGTCTTCTGGGCTCTGGATAAGTCCCTTTCTTATGCCCGTCACTTCCCCGCAATCAACTGGATGCAGAGCTACAGCGAATATTTTTCGGACCTTGACCCGTGGTTTGCAAAAAACCAGGGAGAAGATTTCATCAAGTATCGGAAGCAGATCAGTAAGATTCTGCAGCAGGAAAACAAGCTGATGGAAATCGTGAAGCTGATCGGTTCGGACGTACTGCCCGACGAGCAGAAACTGATTATTGAGATTTCCCGCGTCATCCGGATCGGTTTTCTCCAGCAGGACGCAATGGACCCAGTCGATACCTATGTTCCGCTGGAAAAAATTAAATTAATGATGAAAACAATTCTATATCTTTATAAAAAGACCAGACAGCTCATTTCCGCCGGAGTACCGATTTCAGGAATCCTAAAAACCGGCCTGTTTGACAAACTGGTTAAAATGAAAGAGACCATACCCAACGATAAGCTTGATTTGTTCGACGGCTATATCAAGGAAATCGATCAGACCTTGTCTGCTGTTGTATCCGCGTGAGCTTGGGTAAATTTAACTTGGAAGGCGGTTGCACATGATTCTTGATTATATCGGCGTAAAAGAAATAAACGGTTCCCTGATTGTTCTGGACAACGTGGAAAACGCATCCTTCGAAGAGATTGTTGACATTCGGCTGGACGACGGAACCATGCGTCAGGGACGTATTGTCGAGATGGAAGGCAAGCGCGCGGTGATCCAGGTCTTCCAGGGTACACGCGGAATTTCCCTGACCAACACGCGGACCCGTTTGATCGGCCGCCCGATGGAGATGCCGCTTTCCCCTGAAATTCTCGGGAGAATCTTTGACGGCTCCGGCCGCCCGATTGACGGCCTCGGGAATATTTACCCGGAAAAGCGGGTTAATGTTAACGGCACACCGATCAATCCGGTGTCGCGGGTGTACCCGAAAAACTATATCAACACGGGAATTTCCACCATCGACACGCTGATGACGCTGATCCGCGGGCAGAAGCTGCCGATCTTCTCCGGCTCCGGCATGCGCCACAATGAACTGGCGGCGCAGATCGCGCGGCAGGCGAAAATCAGTGATGAGGAAGGAAACAACTTCGCGATTGTGTTTGCCGCCATGGGCGTAAAAAACGACGTGGCCGATTATTTCCGCCGCTCGTTTGACGAGTCCGGGATTCTGCAGCGCGTCGTCATGTTCCTGAATCTGGCCAACGACCCGATCATCGAGCGCATTCTCACCCCGCGCTGCGCGCTTACCGTCGCGGAGTACCTTGCGTTTGAGCTGAACATGCACATCCTTGTCATCATGACGGATATGACCTCCTATGCGGAAGCGCTGCGTGAATTCAGTTCTTCCAAAGGTGAAATTCCTGGAAGAAAAGGCTTCCCTGGATATCTGTACTCTGACTTGGCGTCCATTTATGAACGCGCCGGCATGGTGCACGGCAGAACCGGTTCCGTTACACAGATTCCGATTCTGACCATGCCGAACGACGACGTGACCCACCCGGTGCCGGATCTGACCGGTTATATCACGGAGGGACAGATCGTGCTGGATCGTTCCCTGGATGCGAGCGGAATCTATCCGCCGGTTTCGGTACTCCCCTCCCTTTCCCGTCTGATGAAGGACGGCATCGGCAAAGGGAATACCCGCGAAGACCATTTCCCTCTATCCAATCAGCTGTTTGCTTCCTACGCAAAGGTTATGGACGCGCGTTCGCTCGCGTCGGTTATCGGTGAAGAGGAGCTTTCTGCGGAAGATAAGAAGCTTCTGGAATTCGGCAAGCTGTTTGAGGCTAAATTTGTCAATCAAGGTTCCGATGAGAACCGCAGCATCGATCAGAGCCTCGACCTTGGATGGGAACTTCTGACCACCCTGCCGCGCGAAGCATTGGACCGCGTGAGCACCGCGGTTCTTGATAAATACTATGAACCCGCGAAAAAGCGCGTCGCCGCGGAGGCCGGAAAAGAAAAAGCACAGCAGAGTGCCGACGGAATGAAATCCGCCTCCGGAAGCGAGGACGATGAAATTTGAGTAATCAGATTGTTCCTACAAAAGGCAACCTGCTTGCGACGAAAAAGTCATTGGAGCTTTCGCGCACGGGCTTTGAGCTTCTCGACCGGAAAAGAAATATTCTGATCCGCGAGATGATGACGCTGATCGACCGCGCTTCCGAGATTCAGAAAAAGATCGACACCGCTTATTCGGAGGCCTACGAAGCGCTGCAACGAGCCAACATTACGCTGGGCATCTGCAAGGAGCTTTCCAAAACCGTTCCGGTGGAAGACGGACTGAACGTCGCTTACCGCAGCGTGATGGGCGTTGAAATCCCCATGGTCTCCTTTGAAAGCCACGACGTCCCCATTCCGTTCGGCCTGCAGTCGACCAACAGCCTCCTTGATCTTGCTTATAATAAGTTCGGCGAAGTCAAGAAGATGACCGCGGAGCTTGCTGAAATTGAGAACAGTGTGTACCGTCTGGCGGACGCAGTCAAAAAGACGCAGAAGCGTGCCAATGCGCTGAAGAACATTATGATTCCCCGCTTTGAAGCAACGGTAAAGCTGATTACCGACGCCTTGGAAGAGAAAGACCGCGAGGAATTCTCCAGACTGAAAGTTATCAAGCGCCAGAAGCTATCTGCTTCCTAAAGATAAAAAAACACCCGGATTAAATCCGGGTGTTTTTTTATCTTGAAAAGCTGTTTATTTATGGTAGTGTCCGTTCCCGAGAATCTGAAAAGCGCGATAAATCTGTTCGCACAGAACTACGCGTGCAAGCTGATGGGGATAGGTCATGGAAGAAAGGGAAAGGCGAAAAAAGGAAGCCTCTTTCACGGTAGGACTCAAGCCGTAGGAACTCCCGATTACAAAGTTGACTCCCCCGCTCCCATCCACACAGATACCGGAGATTTCGGAAGCGAACCGCTCGGAGGAAATTGCCTCCCCTTCCACGCAAAGCGCCGCGACCGGATATCCGCCGGCTGCGGAAAGGATCTTTTTGCCCTCTTCCTCCAGAGCATGCTGAATCTGCGCCTGCGAAGGCTTTTCGGGAAGGCGGTACTCGGGGAGCTCCAGAATGGAGAACTTGCAGTAAGCCGAAAGTCTTTTGGCGTATTCGGCGCAGGCGTCGCGCCAATAGGCTTCCTTCAGCTTTCCGATACAGATCAACTGAATTTTCAGCATTAAAATAAAATCATCTTTCCGTCCGAATTTTCCCTGGGTGCCACATACAATTCAAAATCCGTTCCCTGCCGGTAGCCGGACAGGCGCAGGGAACATAAAGCTGTTTCGTAGGCGAGCTCCGGCGTATTGTTTTCGGCGCTCAGGTGGGCGAGCACAAAACGCGTCGTTCCAGCGCCGGCAAGGCCGCAAAGCTCCGCAGAGCAGGCAAGGTTGGAAAGGTGGCCGGTTTCCGAAAGAATCCTCCGCTTTAACGGGTAAGGATACGGGCCGTTCTGGAGCATTCCGACATCGTGGTTGGATTCCAGAACAACCAGATCCGCTCCGAAAAGATGAGAGCGGACTTCCTCTGTCATTATGCCGAGGTCGGTTGAAACGGCAACCACCCGGCCGTCATGCAGGGTAACGCGATAGCCGACGCCCTCGGCACAGTCGTGCGGCGTATGAAACGGTGTAATGACCAGACCGGCACATTCCATCCCTTCGGCCCCGATTACATCGGCGCAAAAGCGCGAATCCAGACATCCCATGCCTTCAAGCGCCCGCAGAGTTCCCCGCGAAGTGTAAACGGGAAGGCGGTGCCGCGACGCAAATACACGCAGGCCTTTTACGTGGTCGATATGTTCGTGCGTGACAAAGACGGCCTTAACCGCATCGTCGGCAATCCCGCAGCGAGCAAGCATCGCGTCCATCTGTTTTGCCGAGCGCCCCGCATCGATCAGAATTCCTTCCGATGCCGTACCTATGTAATAACTGTTCCCACTGCTTCCGCTGAAAAGCGGACAAAACCGCGCCATGGAATCCTCCCCTGCAGCAAAATGGGAAAGGCCGCCGCCTCTCCCTTGATTATCTCCGATTTAAATCGCCTGCGCGGTTTCGGAATCGGGAATATGAATTCTCTTTATGTCGGCGCCAAGACTGCGGAATTTATTTTCTACGTCCTCGTATCCGCGCTCAATATGCTTAATATCCTCAATCTGTGTTGTCCCCTGTGCACAGAGTGCCGCAATGATCATGGCGGCTCCTGCACGAAGATCCATTGCCTTGACCGGCGCGGCATCCAGATGGTCCACACCCTCGACAACAGCCAGCTTGCCATCCACCGAGATCTGGGCACCCATCCGTTTGAGTTCCTCCACATAGCGGAAACGATTGTCCCACACGCTTTCGTTTATGATGCTTGTGCCGCTTGCGATGGAAAGAAGAACGGCGATCTGCGGCTGCATATCGGTTGGGAAACCGGGATGCGGCATGGTTTTAATGTTGCATTTATTCAGCGTTCCACTTCGGCTCACGCGGATGGAATCGTCAAATTCTTCAATGTCGACGCCCATTTCCAAGAGCTTTGCGGAAATGGATTCCAAGTGCTTTGGTATCACATTCTTGACCAGAACATCCCCACTGGTAGCCGCTGCTGCGACCATATAAGTCCCCGCTTCAATCTGATCGGGGATAATCGTATACGAAGTGCCGTTTAATTGCTTTACGCCGTAAATCTTGATGACATCGGTGCCGGCGCCTCGGATGTCCGCTCCCATGGAGTTGAGAAAATTCGCCAGATCGACGATATGCGGCTCTTTGGCGGCGTTCTCAATAACGGTCAACCCTTCGGCACGGGTTGCCGCGAGCATAATATTGACGGTAGCACCTACGGAGACAACATCCAGATAAATGTTGTTTCCCGTAAGCTTGTCTGCGGAAACGTCAACCATACCGTTTTCCAGACGGTATTTTGCTCCCATTGCAAGGAAACCCTTCAAATGCTGATCGATGGGCCTGACACCGAAATCACAGCCGCCCGGCATCGGAACCACAGCGTGACGGAACCGGCCGAGCAAAGCCCCCAGTAAATAGTAGGAACCGCGGATATGGCGCGCAAGATCATCCGAGACCACGTGGGTGCGGATCGGTCGTGCGTCAATTTCCAGGGTCGATTTATTAATGGTCCTGACTTTTGCCCCCATGTCGTACAGCATTCTGGTAATATACGAAACATCCGTAATATCCGGAATATTTTCGATACGGCAGATCCCATCGGATAAAATTGCTGCAGGAATAATCGCAATGGCCGCATTTTTCGCCCCGCTGATCGAAACTTCCCCCTTGAGGGGAATGCCGCCTTTTACTATAAATTTGTCCAATGCAGAACGCTCCATTCTCAATAAAAACACTACTATTATATCAAGTTTTTATCAAATATTTAAAAAATAAGCCAAGTTCACGGCTGTAAATTATCGGCGGAAAATCAACTAAAAATGAGCATAAAAAAATTCCATGCAGAAACAGTTTTCAATTTCTGCGCGTCCTTTCATACTCGGTTATGATCATAATACAGATAGAAGGAAAAGTCAACAATTATAAAAAAATAATAAAATATTGGAATTCGTTTTAGTCATTACAACAAATAATATTAGCAATTCAGAACTATTTCATACATTACAGAAAAGAAAAATATCAAGAAAGATAAGAAAGCGGATCCACTTTCGTGCCATTTTTAATTACTTCAAAATGGCAATGAGGTCCCGTGGCATTTCCGGTAGCGCCCACTTTGGCAATAGCCTGCCCTTTCGAAACGGCCTGCCCGGCTGAAACCAGCAGAGAACTGGCATGACCGTAAAGCGTGGAGAAACCGTTTCCGTGGTTGATGACGACGTAATTTCCATAGCCGCTTTCCCAGCCGGCTTCTGCTACCACTCCTCCGTCCGCAGCTACGATGGTCTGGCCGTAAGCACAGGAGCCCGAAATGTCAATTCCGTAATGAAACTGGCCCCAGCGCCAGGTAAAATAGGTTGTGATCGTATGCAGAGACGGAACCGGCCACATGAAGCTGCCGCTGCTGATACCAGCCTGATTCTGCGGACGTTTTTTCGTCCCGGTGATTACGATTTTATCCACAGGATTGACAAGGGTTCGGGTGCTCATGTTCTCCCTGCCCGTTTCACTCCCGTTTATGATGGTTACCTGATCGATGCGCTCCTGAAGGCCGTTGCTGCCTTCCTTGAGCACTTTGGAATAATCCGTATACTGCGAGTCGTCGTTCTGAGTTATCGTTTTATAGGGAACGGCAACGCGATAGGTTTCGGTCTTTGTAAGTTCCACACTCAGCTTAGGTACCGCTTTTTCCAGATTGACAAGATCTCCGGGATGAATGGAATCGCCGAGCCGGTTCCCATTCATTTTGTTAAGCTCCGCGATGGTCATGTGATTCGCCTTGGCAATCGACGTAACCGTGTCGCCGGGCTTTACCATATAAGTAACGCCGGATTTCAAAGTGCCGTTTACCATTCGACTCATGGCATCTGTGCCGATAATGGAAGTAGTCGGGAACAGTCCGTTCACGATTTCCACGTTCTGCGAAAAATGCACTGAAACGGAGGAATCGCCTTTGCGCACCGCATCCAGAAGACTCTGCAGCATATAGCGAAGGTCGGCACCGCTCTTTACAACGCCCCAGAGGTTTCCGTCCACATACAGACCGCTTGCCTCTTCAATAATCCCGTTGGACTGCTCAATCAGCTTATCACAGACGAAAGAGGCGGAGGAAAGATTCCCCGGGTTGACCGATAGTCTGAAGTTCGGAGCAAATTTCAGGCTGGCAACCTCATCGGCCTGATCGTGAACCATACGCTGGCTGACCATTTCAGTTGCTTTGGAATAAACGCTTTCGTCCGCTACGGATGCAATTTCACGGCCGTTATTTTCAAGCACCAAACCGAAATTCAGGGTACTCCAATATCGGACCGTCATGCAAAGCGCCAGAACGGCAACCGTGGGCACGGCAAGATTCAGAATCGCCGCAACCACCCTCTTGTGAACACGGAAGCTTTTGCCCATAAGCAGGGCACATTCCCGCAGTACAGAAAAAAAGCCGCGCTTTCTGGCTGCGGCAATTTTCCCCCGCGCCGCGAAAATTCCGGAACGGATGGAAAGAAACTCTTCACGGATTTTTTTAAGCTGTTTTCCAACTGAAGCGCGGTACAGATTCCAGAAAAGATTCAGAAGAGGCCTGAAAAAGCGCATAGACTTACGCCCAAAGCGCTTCGAAATTCGAGTGGACTGTATTCCTACAATATAAAGGAACCTGCAAGTACGATTAAAAGCAGGCCCCGGGTATTTTGAAACGGCTGACTTAATGAATTTCAGCAGTTGTGTTATTCCTTTGAACTGCATGAAAAAATGTCCTTTCAAAGCATTGCAAATATTACAATTTTGTAAAAATATTATTCATATCATACAACAAAAGTAACAAATTTGCAACCCCTTGGAAAAAAAGGAAAAAACACTAATTTCACGTTTCGTATTTGAGCTTTTCCGGAGTCCAGCCGTGAATTACGGACAGATAACCAACGGCTTCCCTTTTCGCATCCTCAAGGTCGTGTTCCCTGTAATTGCCGCATTCCCTTTCGGCTGCTCCCGGAATATCGCCTTCATAAGACGCAATTTGATCAAAAGTGGAGATAATCAAACGGATCGCCTCTTCGTACGCCGCGTTCCGGAGAAGCAGATAAAAGCCAGTGCGGCATCCCATTGGGCCGAAATAAATCACTTTGTCGCGCAGGTCGGAATTTCTCGCGAAGGTGGCAAAAAGGTGTTCGACCGTGTGCAGAGCCGGGTTGGAAATATAAGGCGGGATATTGGGTCTTCTCAGCCGGAGGTCATAAGTGATAATATCCCCGTCTACTCTCGAAACATAGATTCCGGGCAGAAGTTTGGTATGATCAACGCAAAAGCTTGCAATTCGCTCCATCAAAATCATGTCCTTCCTAATCAAATCGGATTTCGCCCGTAAGCTCCGCCAGATTTTCCGCATCAAAATAGGTCTTCATAAATCCGGCGCTTTCGCGTACGGAGGCTTCATACAGTTCAAAAAAGCTTTCCGACTGCGTCCGGGGACTTTCGGGAGGCCAGCGCCATTCGGAAGAAAGAACGTTGGCATAATCGTACCCGTCCGTTTCGCTGATTCCCCGAAAAAAGCAGGAATAACCGTAACGGTGATTTCGCTTTTCCAAAGATTCCAGAAAAGACTTCTTAAATGTTGTCCGGTCGTTGAGCAGGCCCTGGATTTCACGGCAATCTTTCATGGCCCGCATTACTTGCTCCGCGGTGGTTTTTTCCCCATACAGTTCACCCAGAACAGAGACATAAAGAGAAGCAACAGAAGAAAGGACTTCTTCGTTCCAGGGAACCGTGCGCTTCAGGTCGAAATCCGTTGGAAGCAGACTGCGCTCCATCCGCAGGATGATCACATCCAGCTCGGATTCAATCATGCAGTGAAGAAAAGTTTCCGAACGGTCCGGATAATCCTTCTCAAGATTTCTGATCTGCGCGTAAACATACGGATGAGAGGTTCGATCGAGGCTGTAATGGCACAGGAAGCCGAAAAGATAGGAACGCAGAATGTCGTTCTCCCCTGCCTTTGTGCCTCTGTAAAAAGCGCGCATGGCGCCCAGGAGGCGCGAGGGAAGTTCATTGTGCAGACGGTCGCCGTAGGGCCTCAGGCCCTCGCCTTTTCGCCAAGGGTAACGGTTATGGTAAAACAGGAAATCGGGCCCCTGAGCGCCCCAGAGGAACGCTTCCGGCACTACCGATTTGTTTTCGCCGCTCCGAAATAAATCCAGCGCTTTCCGCGCGTGCAGAAAATGTGTAATGGCAGCCGGCATAGTACCACAGCCTTTAAAAAAATTACGGAGTACGGCCCCCGCCGTACTCCGTAATTTTACCACAATTCCGATAGGAATTAAAGAACTTTCGCTAAAAAGTCGCACAGCCTCGGATTCTTCGGATGCTCGAAAAATTCATCCGGACCGGCTTCCTCCAGAATCTGACCGTCCGACATAAACAGCACGCGGGTGGCAACCTCGCGGGCAAAACCCATTTCATGGGTAACGACAACCATGGTCATGCCGTCGTCTGCAAGTTCCCGCATTACGTCCAGCACTTCGCCCACCATTTCAGGGTCGAGAGCGCTGGTTGGTTCGTCGAAGAGCATGACGTCCGGTTCCATGGCAAGAGCCCGAACAATCGCGATCCGCTGCTTCTGTCCCCCGGAAAGCTGTCCCGGGTAGGCGTCCGCTTTATCGGCGAGGCCGATGCGCTCCAGCAGCTTCTGCGCCTGCTCGTTCGCTTCGTTCTGGCTTTTCAGCCGGAGGGAAATCGGTGCAAGAGTGATATTCTCGCGCACGGTCAGATGGGGAAATAAATTGAAATGCTGAAATACCATGCCCATTTTCTGCCGCAGCAGATCGATGTTGCATTTCGGCGTGTTGATCTGTGTGCCTTCAAACCAGATTTCCCCGTCGGTCGGCTGTTCCAGCAGGTTCAGGCAGCGCAGAAAGGTGCTTTTTCCGGAGCCTGAGGGCCCGATCACCACGACCTTTTCCCCTTTTTGAATGGTTTGATCGATTCCCTTCAGAACGTCGACTGTTCCGTTCAGGGTACGAAAGCTTTTGTGTAAATTCTTAACGGTAATCACTTCTGCGCAGCCTCCTTTCGAATTTTGTAAGTAAAGCGGTCAGCCCGATTACAAGAATCAGATAAACCGCGGCTGTGGTGAGCAGAGGCGTAAAGGCGAGATAAGTGATGCTGCGGATGATATCTCCGCCCTTCGTCAGGTCCTGAATGCCGATGTATCCGGCAACGGAGGTTTCCTTCAGCAAGGCGATGAATTCGTTCCCAATGGCCGGCAGGACGTTCTTAAGTGCCTGCGGAAATACGATCTTCACCATGGTTGTCCGCTGGCTCAGGCCGAGGGAGCGGCCCGCTTCGATCTGGCCGCGGTCCACGGAGAGGATTCCGGTCCGGATTACTTCGGCCACATAGGCGCCGGAATTGATGCCGAAGGCCAGAATCGCAGAGGTGACATCGTTCACGTTCGTGTTGCTCAGGATGATGTAATACATGATCATCAGCTGAACAACCACCGGCGTTCCGCGGATTAAAGTCAGGTAAAGGGTGCAGATTCCGTTCAGAACCCTCAGTTTCCCGGGATTATTCGCATGAGAAACCTTTACAAGGGCGACGCCGGTTCCCAGCAATACACCGAGCAGGACGGCAAAAACCGTGATGATCAGGGTATTTTCCAACCCGAGCACCAGATTCATATACCGATCCTTCAGAATGAAAGACTGGTAAAACTGATCCTGCAGCACAGAGAAACAGGACATTGATTTTCCCCCAATCGAACAGCACAATGCAGGGCGCGGAGATTTCCTCCGCCGCCCTGCATTTTACAGCCTTGTTTTAATCCCCTTCGAGAGAAGATTTATAGTTATTGATAATCTTGGTGAGCTCGCCGCTTGATTTCATATCCTTCAGCACGCCGTTGATCACATCGAGCTTCGCGGTATCGCCCTTCTTGACGGCGATGGCGTAATGCTCCACGGTAAGGGCGTCGCTGAGCTTAACCAGCTTATCCGGGTTCTTGGAAACAAACTTGGAAGCCGGGAAATCGTCGATGACGACTGCGTCGATTCTTCCGTTGATCAGATCCTGAATGGCGTCGGCGCCTTTATTAAAGCGTTTGACAGTGCCGACCTTGATGTCATTTTTTCCGTCCTCGTTGGTGCAGAAGGAATCGCCCGTTGTGCCCTGCTGCACAC
>JAEWRF010000206.1 GCA_023460155.1 Bacillota bacterium
ATACGCGCCGTGATGGAGGGTGTCGCTTTTGCCGAAAAAGAGCGGGCCATGCTGATGGAAGGCGGAAAAAAGAAATACACTTCCATGCGCATCTCCGGCGGCGGCAGCAAAACGCTGCAGTGGAACCGGATCAAAGCCAGCGTCATGGAGCTTCCGACTTATGTGCTGCGCGGCTGCGACGCCGCGGAAGCCGGAACGGCGGCCATAGCGGCCGTTGGGGCCGGAATCTTTTCCTCCCTGGAGGAAGCCCTCGGCGCTTACCGGCTGCAGTTTGACGAATATCTGCCGGAGCCCGGTCAGGCGGAAACATACCGGGAAGCTTTTGAGGCGTTTTTATCCGTCGAGCGAAAATTGGAAAGGGGATGACCGGCGTTGGCTGAAGAGAACAGAAATGAACGGTTGAAAGCGGAGGCGGAGCGCATCCTTGCCGCCGCCCGTGAAGAAAAACTGGAGACCCGGCTGCTGGGCGGAATGGCGGTCTATTTATCTTCGCCCTGCACGCGGAACGATCCTTTCGCCCGGGAGGTACAGGATCTGGATTTCGTAGTGGCACGAAAAAAAGCATACTCGTTCTCGAAGCTGCTGGAACGCATCGGGTTTCAGGGCGACCACGAGTTCAACAGTATCCACGGGGAAACCCGCATGCTGTTCTCTTCCGACCTTACGGACATCGACGTGTTTGTCGGCTATTTTCAGCAGTGCCATACGCTGGATCTGGAAAAATATTTTCGGTGCACGGCGGGGAGCATCCCTCTTGCGTGCCTGCTGCTGACCAAACTGCAGATTGTTCAGATTAATAAGAAGGATATTCTGGACACGCTCGCGCTGCTTTACGATCATGAGCCGCAGAAAGAAGGGGACGCGGAGCGGGAGATCCGTCTGGACCAGTTTGACGAAGTTCTTTGCGGCGACTGGGGATGGTATACGACCGTTACCGATAACCTTTTGAAAATCGAGCAGATGCTCCCCGACCTGGGCTTCGGCCCGGAGGCGCAAAGCATGCTGCTGGGCAGAATCCGGAGTCTGCTGACCGAAGCGGAGGGCGCTCCCAAAAGCCTGAAGTGGAAAATGCGCGCCAAAATCGGTCGGAAAATGCAATGGTACGACCTTCCCGAAGAGAAGGTCCTTTAATAAAGGAGATATTGAAAATGGATTGGACAACATCGTTGTTCGGCGTTAAAAAGCCAATTATCGCAATGTGCCACTTACAGCCGCTCCCCGGCGATCCGAATTACGACGCGCAGGGCGGTATGGCAAAGGTGATCGATCTGGCGCGGAAAGACCTGCTTGCCCTGCAGGAGGGCGGAGTGGACGGGATCATGTTTTCCAACGAATTCAGCCTTCCCTATCTCACCAAGGTGGAGCCCGTCACGGTAGGGGCCATGGCGTATGTAATCGGAATGCTGAAGCCGGAAATCAAAATTCCCTACGGCGTGAACTGTCTGTGGGACCCGATCGCTTCACTGGATCTTGCGGCGGCCGTCGACGCGAAATTCATCCGTGAAATCATTTCCGGCGTTTACGCCAGCGATTTCGGCCTGTGGAACACAAATGCGGGAGAAGCCGCCCGGCACCGCGCCCGCCTCGGAATCAAAAATGTGAAAATGATTTTCAACATTGTTCCGGAAGCCGCCGTTTATCTTGCGGACCGCGATGTCAGCGAAATCGCGCGGACAACGGAATTCAACCATCTTCCGGACGCCATCTGCGTTTCGGGTCTTACGGCCGGGAGCGCGACGGATTCACAGGTGCTGAAAAAGGTCAAGGACGCTACGCTCCATACGCCGATTTTCTGCAACACGGGGTGTACGGTCCACAATATCCGTCAGCAGCTTTCCATCGCGGACGGCGCGATCTGCGCGACCACGTTCAAGGTTGACGGAATCTTCGAAAATGCCGTGGATGTCAGCCGAGTGAAGGAATTCATGGTGGAAGTCCGGAAGTTCCGCAAAGAACTGTAACACGGCGGCGGGATGACGGTATGAAATTCGGTTTGATTTCCCTGGATTTCCGCAGGGTTTCCCTTGAGACATGTTTCCGCA
Source organism: Bacillota bacterium (assembly GCA_023460155.1). GTDB lineage: Bacteria > Bacillota > Clostridia > Oscillospirales > Acutalibacteraceae > Caproicibacter. The sequence goes on from JAEWRF010000206.1 coordinate 2,043, forward strand.
CGGCCGCGCGCTGCGGCTTCTCCGCGGTGGAAATCTGGGGCGGAAGACCGCATGCCTGGCCCTATGACGTCGACGCGGCCGCCGCCCGGCAGATTCTGAGCTGGAAAAGGAGGTACGGTTTGGAGCTGCCGATGTATACGCCCAATGCCATCGGCCTGCCTGTGAACCTCTGCTCCTCCATGGAAGAGGAACGCAGAGAAGGGCTCACCTACTTCAAAAAGGGAATTGAGGCGGCCTCACGGCTGGAGATTCCCCGCATGCTCCTGGTCGCCGACCACCCCGGCTATGAAACCGATCCCGGCGACGCCGAAGACTGGTTTGTGCAGGCGGCCGCCGATCTGGCGGATTACGCAAAGCCCTATGGCGTGACTATTTCGGTGGAGCCGCTGACTCCGCTGGAAAGCCCCGTTGTGACGACGGCAGAGGACTGCTTCCGGCTGATGAAGCGTGCGGGGCGCGAAAACATCGATTTCGTACTGGATGTTGTTCCTCCGACCGTCGCGTGCGAGCCGATTTCGGGTTATTTCCGCCGGCTTGGCCTTGAGAGGATCCGTCACGTGCACATCTGCAATACGGACGGAAGAACGGACGCCCATCTTCAGCTTGATTCCGGTGTGCTCTCCGTGCCGGAAATTCTGAGCACGCTGCGCGACGCCCGGTACGACGGAACCGTCATTGCGGAGCTTTATTCGGTCTCCGCCCGGGACCCGGAAGGTACCGCGGCCAAAACGGCGAGGCTGCTCCGCGAATACGGAGAGGAGCTTCCCCCCCGATCGTTCAGTTTGTTGTGAAAAGCATAGTGGAAATAGATAGCACCCCCGGGGGCCTGCCGGAGGACGAAAGCTGGTTTCGTCCTCCGGCAGGCCGTTTCTCCGGAAAAGCCGCCTGTGAGTCGTTCACCGGCGGCTTTTTTTACAAATTTTCAAGGAATCCCCATTTCAAAACGCGCAGACCGGTGATATGATAAAAGAAATAAAATATGTGCAGAAAACGGAGGCGGGTTTTATGAAAATTGAAGGACTCCATGAAAAAGAAATTTTCGATCAGAAATTTCCTTTTCGGTTTATCCTTAATCAGAACCTGAATTTCAATTATCCGCCGCACTGGCACAATGCCATCGAATTAATTTACGTTTTGAAGAACGCATTCGTCGTGATGGTAAATTCTAAAAAATACGAGCTGAAGGAAAAAGACATTTTATATATTCCGGGAGGAAACATCCACGAATTCTGCAGCGAAACGCCTACCGGCATGCGTGTTTTTATTAACTTTGAGCTTTCGAGCCTGAACTCCTACGCCGATATGGACCGCATTTACACGCAGCTCCGCGACGTCCGGCTGATCACGGAGGAAGACGAAGACCTGCATCTCCATATTGAAACAGAGCTGCAGAAAATATTGGAGGAATGGAAGACGGGCGGGTTCGCCGGCGAACTGTATTACACCGCCCGGATGAGCGATATTTTGGTTCTTCTGTGCCGGAGCACCCTGTCAAGGATCAACATCGGCAATCCGAAAGCCGGGAGCGGCAAAAACATGGGGCTGGACCGGATCAGCAAATCCCTTGAATTCATTGAAAAAAATTATATGGAAGACATTCACCTGAAGGATATCGCGCACGCCGCGGGGTTCAGCGAATACTATTTTTCCAGGCTGTTTAAGGAAATCACGGAAAAGAACTTCCACCAGTATTTAAATGAATTCCGCATCAAGAAAGCCGAAGTGCTTCTGACCGATTCCAATTACACGATTTCCGAAGCGACTTACGCGGTCGGCTTCAACAGCATTGCAACCTTTGAGCGCCTTTTTCACCAGATGAAGGGCTGCTCACCGCAGGAATTCCGAAGGCTCAGGATTTAGACAGGCATGGAAAAAGGAGGCACCGCATGGGGAGAGTATGCAGTGCTTCCTTTTTCCGTCTGGGAGGAAATTAGGTATGATGAAATTTTAAGGCTCCTGTGTTTCCCACTGAATCTTCAGCGGGGAGCCGGTCACCGTAAAACACGCCGACGGGACGGATTTTCCTGTCAGTTCGGCACTTCGCCTGTCCGGCTGACTTCCTCCGACAAAGATCCGGAATTCGCCGGGTTCCAGAACACAGTCCCCGTTTTCATCGATCAGCGCCATCTGGCGCGCAGAAACGGTAAACTCGGCTTCCGCCGTTTCCCCCGGCCGCAGGTGAACGCGCTGAAATCCGACAAGCTGGACATTCGGCACGCGGACGCTTGCTTCAAGATCCTGCAAATAAGCCTCAACAATTTCATCCGATTCACGCGAACCGGTATTTTTCACCCGTACGCTCACCTGAAGATCCTCCCCCGCCCGGACGGTGCTGCCGCTCAGAACAGGCTGCGAATATTCGAAGGCCGTGTAGGAAAGGCCGTAGCCGAATGGGTAAAGAGGGTCGCCGCGGAAAAAGCGGTATGTTCTGTTTTCCATGGAGTAATCGTGAAAATCCGGGAGGTCACGCTCCGAGCGGTAAAAAGTTACCGGGAGTTTTCCGCTGGGAGAAAAGCCGCCGAACAGCATGGACGCGATTGCCCGCCCCCCCTGCGCCCCCGGATACCAGGCCTGAACGACGGCGCCGGCATGCTCATCCGCCCATGTGACGGCGAGCGCACTCCCGGAAAGAAGCACCAGTACCGTGGGTGTTCCGGTTTTCTGCACCTCTTCCAGGAGTGTCTCCTGATTGCCGGGCAGCCGAAGGTTAATTTTATCCCCGGAAGCAAACTCATTGGAGGCATCGCCTTCTTCTCCCTCCAGATTGGCGTTCAGGCCAAGGCATACGACCGCGATGTCCGCCCGTTCGGCCGCCGAAACCGCCTCCGCGAGCCGGTCGTTCTTCCGGGAAAGGTGACTCATGCTGTTTTGATAAAGATGGCAGCCTTCCGCGTAATAAATTCTTGTGCCAGGCTCCGCCGCTTCCCGGATTCCGCCGAGAACGGTAACATACTCGGACGCCGTGCCCGCATAATTTCCTTTCAGTGCTTCGCGGCTGTCGGCGTTGGGGCCGATCACCGCAATGGAACGAAGCTTCTTTTTGTCCAGCGGCAGGAGTCCGTTCCGGTTGCGGAGCAGCACAAGGGATTTTTCCGATACTTCCAGCGCAAAACTGCGGTGTTCGCCGCAGTCATTTTTTTCGTAGGGAATCGAAGCATACGGCACGTGCTCCGGCTGATCGAACATGCCCAGACGCATCCGGATCGTCATCAGGCGGCATACCGCCCGGTCGATTTCCTCTTCGGTTACGAAACCGGTCTGGAAGGCCTTCACCAGGCTGGCAAACGCGCAGCCGCAGTTCAGGTCGCAGCCGCTCTTTACGGCGAGGGAAGACGACTGCTCAATGCTGTCGGTTACTTTATGCCCTTCGTTAAAGTCGCGGATTGCCCAGCAATCCGAAGTGACATAGCCGGAAAAGCCCCATTCGCCGCGCAGAATGTCAGTCAGGAGCGATTTGCTCCCGCAGCAGGGCTCGCCGTTTAAGCGGTTGTAGGCTCCCATAACTCCGGCTACCTTCGCTTCCCGCACCGCCGCCTCGAAAGCGGGAAGATATGTTTCCCTAAGATCTTTTTTCGAAATTTCGGCATTGAACCGGTGGCGTTCCCCTTCCGGCCCGCTGTGCCCCGCGAAATGCTTGGCACAGGCGGCGGCTTTCAGGTATTTCGGATCGTCGCCCTGAATTCCCCGGATATAAGCGACGCCGAGCTTCGCCGTCAGATAAGGATCTTCGCCGTAGGTTTCCTGACCGCGTCCCCACCGCGGATCGCGGTCGATATTAATATTCGGCGACCAGAAGGTCAGTCCCTTAAAGATGTCATGGTCGCCTTTCCGCTGGAATTCATGATATTTTGCCCTTCCTTCGGTGGAAATGATATCCGCCGCCGTATGGATCAGGTCCGGGTCAAACGACGCGGCCATCCCGATGGCCTGGGGAAACATGGTTGAAACACCGGCGCGCGCAATCCCGTGCAGGGCTTCGCTCCACCAATTATAGCTTGGAATGCCGAGCCGTTCTATAGCAGGCGCTTCATGCTGCATCTGCGCAATTTTCTCTTCCACGGTCATGCGTGAAACAAGGTCGCGGGCCCTCGCCTCAAACGCAAGCCCTTCATCCTGATAATCCGGTAAATTAGTCATCTGGCAGCCTCCAATTACGCCGTATTGTGTATTCTAATCTTAATCTTTTTGGAAGCCGGCAGTCTTATCAATTTTTGCTCAATAGTAATCAGTTATTGCTGTAATTGAAGAATCCTATTGAACAAGCAATATTGCTTATTTATAATATGCATTAGAAAAAACAACAAAATAATATTCTGTTGATACTATTTTTACTGGATATCGCCCAAATCAGAAATCGCATGGTTCATTTGCTCTCTCAAATATCGCAGCCTCGTCTGATTTAATAAGACAAGAAATGATATGCTTCATCCGGCTGTCGGTTCAACTGTTTACCGGGATTGTCTGCTCGGCAAAACAGATCATCCATATTATTAAGGAGGAGTTAGTTATGAAATCCAGGCGATTATTAGCCAGCGTATTAGGCGCTTCCATCCTGTTGACCATGGCAACCGCATGCTCAACCCAAGCTCCGGCACAGTCCCAGGCGCCGGCCGCCGCTCCCGCTCAATCCCAGGCGCAGTCAGAGGCTCCCAGCAGCGCTGCGAGCGCCGCCCCGGCATCCTCTGCCGCCGAAAAGGTCACTCTGACCTTCTGGAACAACTACACGAACGACGACCTACATGTCATGGCAAACACCATCAAGCAGTGGAACACTGACCATCCTGATATCCAGATCGACGCAAGTTCTACGGAAAACAACGCTTACAAAACGAAGATTAAAACCGCAATCGCCGGCGACAGCGCACCGGACATCATCTACACCTGGGCCGGCGGATTTACACAGCCCTTTGCAGCTTCCGGTAAAATTCTGCCGCTCGACGAATACCTGAACGACGGCACGAAGGACAAAATGCTCAACGGAGCGCTGACCAATATTACTTACAACGGAAAAGTTTACGGCCTTACCTACAATCAGCAGGCGGGCGCTCTGTATGTGAACAACGACCTGTTCAAACAGTACGGCGTAAAGGTTCCGACGACGTTTGACGAACTGCTGACCGCTGTAAAGACCTTTAAATCGAAGGGCCTTACTCCGATGGCGGTCGGTGAAAAAGACGAATGGCCCGGCATGTGGTATTTTGACATGATCGCTCTCCGCGAAGCCGGTGCTTCCACCTGCCTGGATGCCCTGAACAAGAAAGCTTCTTACGACCAGCAGGCATTTACCGATGCCGCTCAGAAGCTGGAAGACCTCGTTGATGCCGGAGCGTTCACAAAGAGCGTTTTAAGCACGACGCGCGACGATGCCACCGCACAGTTCACCCAGGGCAAAATTCCGATGTATTTCGGCGGCAACTTCGAAGCTCAGAATATTGACGCCGCCCTGCTGGGAAAAGTCAGCGCAGTGAAATTCCCGATGATTGCCGGCGGCAAGGGCGTTGACACCGAATATCTCGGCGGCGGCGCGGACGCTCTGTGTGTCAGCGCGAATACGAAGTATAAGGATCAGGCGGTTCAGGCCGTTAAATACCTTGCATCCGCACTTTCAACCAATATGTATCAGTGCGGCGCCGGGCTCCCCGAATGGAAATACGATTCCATTGACCAGTCCAAGATTGATCCGCTGTCCAAGGAGATCATGGATAAGATCGTAACGGGCTCGACCGGCAGCGTTCCCGCATGGGACCTGTACCTGACCGGCGACGACGCGCAGACCCATCTGGATCTGGTTCAGAGCCTGTTCGGCAAAACAATCAAACCTGCGGATTACAGCAAGCAGATGCAGTCAAAAATCAACAAGTCCTGAGACGAATCATATTGCAGCCTCGTTTTTCCCTGTTATCGCTTTGCCTTAACAGGGAAAATCCTTTTCATAATTGCATCCGAATAATTGAATCTGAAAAGAGAGCCGATGTTTATGGACAGATTACTCCGAGATAAAAAAGCAATCTTCTTTTTCACATTTCCGACGCTCCTCCTGTTTACCGTGATTGTTGTGGTACCCATTTTTTTCTCCCTCCAATACAGCACTTTGAAATGGGACGGATTTACAAAAGGAACGTTCGTCGGGCTCCTGAATTACAAAAATCTGTTTGTCAATAATACCGACGGTTTTACGCAGTCCGTGATAAACTCCCTTATTTTAGCCGCAATCTCCGTCGGCATTCAGCTCCCGATTTCTTTGATTTTAGCGCTGACTCTTGCACGGGGGATCCGGGGAGAACGTTTTTTCCGGACGGCCTTTTTTATCCCGGTAATTATTGCAACGGTCGTCATCGGGCAGCTGTGGATGAAAATCTATAACGACGACTACGGCATGCTCAACACGGTACTGAGGGCCGTCGGGCTCGGAAACATGACGGATGCCTGGCTCGCCGACACGAAAACGGCTCTTGCCTCGGTCTTTGCCGCCATGCTCTGGCAATATGTCGGCTATCATATGCTGCTGCTGTATGCGGGTGCAAAATCGATTTCGCCGGATATTTTCGAGGCGGCGCGCATCGACGGCGCCGGTGAATGGGCAACGGCCTTCCATATTACGATTCCTTTGATGAAACCGATCATCAGCGTCTGCATCATTTTTGCCGTAACGGGGTCGTTCAAGGCGTTCGATCTGATCTATGTCATGACGAACGGCGGTCCCCTGCATTCTACGGATGTTCCGACCACCCTGATGTACACGACCATTTTCTCGCGCTACCAATACGGATACGGCAGCGCAATGGCTATCTTTATTATTGTGGAATGCCTTGTCTTTACCCTGGTAATCAATAAACTTTTCAGTAAAAATGTAACGGATTAAAGAATGGTGATACATATGAAGGCTAATTCCAACCTCAAGCCCCTTGTGAAAAAGAAGTTCCGGATTTCATCCCTGGTGATGTATCTGCTTCTGGGGATTTTTACCGTCATCCAGGTTTATCCATTAATCTGGCTTTTTCTCTTCTCCTTTAAGGATAACAATGAAATTTACAGCGGGAATGCCATGGGAATACCGATGATATGGAGATTCTCCAATTACTCCGACGTTTTGACCGGCGGAAACGTTGCGGTTTATTTGCTGAACAGTATTATCGTAACAGGTGTCACCATTCTCCTTTCCACCTTCCTGATTACGACCTCCGCTTATGCCATAGCGCGTATGCACTGGAAAATGAGCGCCGCGTTTTTAAACTTCATTCTTCTCGGAATGATGGTGCCTCTCCACGCGACACTGCTTCCCCTGTTTATTGTTTTGAAAAATCTGGGCATTCTCAACAGCTATCTGTCGTTGATTCTGCCTTATACCGCCTTTGCTCTGCCCATGGGAGTTTTTATCATGGCTGGTTTCTTCCGGGGTGTCCCGAAAGAAATCGAGGAATCCGCCTGTCTGGACGGATGCAGCATCTACAGCATGTTCTACAACATTGTGCTGCCTCTGGTTCGCCCTGCAATCGCCACGGTTGCCATTTTCACTTTCCTTTCCTGCTGGAATGAACTGATGTTTGCGAACACGTTCATCAGCAATGAAAAATTAAAGACCCTTACGGTCGGCATTATGTCGCTTTCCGGTCAGCAGGGAACGCATTGGGGTCCCATCGGAGCGGGGCTTGTCATTGCTACGGTTCCTACCCTGATCATCTATTTTATGTTCAGCGACCAACTGCAAAAAAGCGTCATTGCCGGTGCGGTAAAAGGCTGATTTTTCTCTGAGTTCCGCTTGTTCCCTCCCAAGGCAAACGGAATTCACCCGCCGGCAATGCGGATGATTCCCATAAAAAGCGCTGCAATTGCAAGAATTGCAGCGCTTTTTTGACTGTGTTTTCTCTCTTTTAAAGCGCAGGAGACCATTCGAAGCGGCAGCTGGCTTGCCGGGAAGCGGCGGCTGAAATTAACCTGTTGATTTTTACCGATTATTATTGAAATATGTCGAAAATTCCCGTATGCTGGAGCAGTGGGGAGATGAGACATCTGAAACTGTTATCAATTGCGGTACCGTCTTATAATTCGGAGGATTACCTGCGCCGCTGTCTGGACACGGCCGTCCAGGGCGGAGCGGACGTCGAGGTGATTGTTGTCGACGACGGCTCGACCGATCATACGGCCGACCTTGCCCGGGAATACTGCCGCCTCTACCCGGATATTGTGCGGCTGATTCAGAAAGAAAACGGAGGCCACGGGTCTGCGGTGAACGCCGGGCTGCAGGCCGCCGTGGGAACCTTTTTCAAAGTGGTCGACAGCGACGACTGGCTGGACCCGTCCGCTTACCGAAACGTGCTGGAAGTCCTGCGGAAAGCTGAATCCGTCGATCTTATCATCACCAATTATGTTTATGAGTACTTTACCGCGGGCAAACGCAAATGTGTGAAGTTCGGGAATGTCCTCCCCGTGGGAGAGGTCATCACCTGGGAAAAAATGAAGCGCTTCCGCATCAGTCAGTTCATGATCATGCACGCGATGATCTACCGCACCGAAGTGCTTCGCAGAAGCGGGCTCTGCCTTCCGGAGCACACTTTTTATGTGGACAACATTTTCGCCTATGTTCCGCTGCCGTTTGTGAAAAGGCTGATGTACGTGGACTGCGACCTCTACCGCTATTTTATCGGCCGGGCGGATCAGTCCGTCAACACGCAGGTCATGATTAAACGAATCGATCAGCAGCTGCGGGTCACGAAGATCATGGCGGACGCCTACGATCTTTTCGCCGACGTTCCATCCCAAACGCTGCAGGCTTATATGCTTCACTATCTGAGCATTATGGTCGCGATTTCACTGATCCACCTGTATCTTTCGGAGAACCCGGAGGACGCCCCGAAGGCCCCCGAACTGTGGGAGTATCTCCGCAGCCGGGACCAAAGGCTTTACCTTTCGGTTCGTTCCGATTTTGTGAACCGGTTCATCCGTCTGCTGCACCGGGAAGGTCAGCACGCGACAAAGGCCGGGTTCCGGATCGCCCGTCGCATCTATAAGTTCAGCTAAACCGAGCGGCAGCTATTTCCGGCTGCCGCTCCCTTTTTTTGTTTCCGCGCTTCAATGAATATGGAAAACAACACAGCTGCGGAAGTGGAAAGAGCGCAAATGATTTCCCTTCCCGGGGAAATTCAGTTTTGCGGCTTTTCCTTCGATTTTGGGGCGCCGACTGCTTTGAAATATGGATTTTAACATCTTATTCGATTCATTTTATTGACATTTTTAAACAATTGCTATACACTAAAAATGGAAATCAAAGATGCATTAGAAAAGCATTTATATTTAAAGCGACGAAGCTTCCTTAATGATGCAATAAGGAGGCTTCTGCTTTTATATTGTTAATCCAATTATGGTAATACCTGTAAAATATAAGTTTCTCCGGAGGGTGTTGTTATGGCAAGATATGTTATAAAACGGGTCGTGGCGGGATTGTTCTCCATTTTCGTCCTGACCACCATTACGTTCTTTTTGATGCACGCCGTACCGGGCGGTCCTTTCAGCCCCGCAGAGCAGAGGGATGTGCCGCAGGAGGTTCTGGAGCAGATTGAAGCAAAATACGGGCTTGACAAGCCGGTCTACGAACAGTATCTGCTGTATATGGGCGGTCTGCTGCACGGCGACTTCGGGAACTCCTTCAAAAAAGCGGATACGTCGGTGAATGAGCTGATCGGTTCGGGATTTCCGGTTTCCGCCGAGGTCGGCGGTCTGGCGATTCTGCTTGCGATGATCGTCGGAATTCCGCTGGGTATTCTTTCCGCGACCCATAGGGGAAAATTCATCGACAAGTTTTCCATGACGTTCGCAACAGTGGGAATTTCGGTTCCGAGTTTTGTTCTCAGCGTGCTCCTGATGTTCCTGTTTGCGGTCAAGCTTCGGATCCTTCCTACCTACGGTCTCGAGACCTGGCAGAGCTTCATCCTTCCGGTGTTCTGCCTCGCGTTTTCCCCCATCGCGTACATTACCCGCCTGATGCGTTCCAGCATGCTGGAAGTCATGCGTCAGGACTATATCCGGACGGCGCGGTCCAAAGGGGTATCGGAATTCTTCGTGATTGCCAAGCATGCTCTACGCAACTCCATTATTCCGATCGTCACCTACCTCGGGCCTCTGGTGGCGGCCCTGCTGACCGGCAGCTTTGTCATTGAGCGCCTGTTCTCCATCCCGGGGATCGGCCGCTATTTCGTCAGCGGAATCAGCGACCGGGATTACTCCGTCACGCTTGGGCTGACGATTTTCTTCGGGGCCCTGCTGATTCTCTGCAACATCATAGTGGATCTTTTCTACGTGATCATCGATCCGCGCGTAAAGATTGAAGATTAGGAGGAACATTTTCAATGGAAGAAATGGTCACGGAAAAACTTTCTGTGCAAACCGCGCCGGGGCACCCGTATCCTCCGGACGGCAAAACCGCCTATACGATGGAAGATGAGATTCCGGCCGAGCTGTTTGAGCCGATGAGCGCGGACGAAAAATCTCTGGAAGACATCAGCCGGCCCAGCGTTTCCTATTGGCAGAGCGCATGGCGCAGACTCCGCAAAGACCCGCTTGCCATGTTCGGTCTCGCAGTGATTATCATCATCACCCTGTTTGCGGTTTTCGGCCCCATGATGACCTCCTACACGTATGACGGGCAGGATGTAATCAATCAGAATCAGTGGCCCTCCGCGCAGCACTGGTTCGGTACGGATAAGTTCGGCCGGGATATTTTCGTGCGGATTCTGTACGGCGCACGCATCAGCCTGACCATCGGATTTGTCACCGCGCTGCTCAACATGGTGATCGGCGTGCTGTACGGCGGCATTTCCGCGTTCTTCGGCGGAAAGGTCGACATGGTGATGATGCGCATCATCGACATCTTAAGCGGAATTCCGTCCCTCCTCTACATGATCCTCATTATGATGTTTTTGGAAAACAGCATCCGGAGCATTCTCATCGCTCTGTGCATTACATACTGGATCGGAACCGCGCGCATGACGCGTTCCCAGATTCTCACCTTGAAAAATCAGGATTTCGCGCTTGCCGCGAAGGCAATCGGCGAATCAAAGATAAAAATTCTGCTGACCCATCTGATTCCCAACAGCATGGGTCCCGTCATCGTGATTGTAATGTTTCTGATTCCGTCGGCGATTTTTGAAGAAGCTTTTCTGAGTTTTCTGGGAATCGGCATTCAGGTGCCTATGGCCAGTTGGGGTTCGCTCGCGAACGATGCCATTCCGTCGCTGTTTACGCAGCCCTATCAGATGCTTTTCCCGGCACTGGCCATCAGCATCACGATCTTCGCGCTCAACTTCGTCGGCGACGGCCTGCGTGACGCCCTTGACCCGAAGCTGAAGAAATGACGGAGGATAAGAAATGAGCGAAAAACTGCTTGAAATCAACAACCTTCATACGCTGTTTCAGACCGACGCGGGCACCGTGCAGGCGGTGCGCGGAGTGTCGTTTTCCGTCGACAAAGGGGAATCGGTCGGTATCGTCGGGGAATCCGGCTGCGGCAAAAGCGTCACCATGCTTTCCATAATGCAGCTTCTGGATGATTACGCGAAAATCGAGGCGGATTCCATCCTGTTCGAAGGGGAAGACCTCCTTCAGAAAACGCCGAAAGCCATGCGGCATCTAGAAGGCGACAGCATCGGGATGATCTTTCAGGACCCGATGACGAGCCTGAACCCGCTTTTCAGCGTAGGCAATCAGATCATGGAGCCGCTCATGATCCATAAAAAGATGTCGCGGGCGGAAGCGAAGAAAAAAGCGATCAACATGCTGGAGCTTGTCGGAATCTCCAGCCCGGAAAGACGCCTAAAGCAATTTCCCCATGAATTTTCCGGCGGGATGCGCCAGCGCGTCATGATCGCCATCGCCATGTGCTGCGACCCGAAGCTGCTGATCGCGGATGAACCGACCACAGCGCTTGACGTTACCATTCAGGCGCAGATTCTTGACCTGATGAGGAACTTGAAAGATCAGTTTAACACCTCCATCGTGATGATCACCCACGACCTGGGCGTCATCGCAAGCCTGTGCTCCAGGGTCATCGTGATGTATGCCGGGCTGATCATGGAGCAGGGTTCTCTGGAAGACATCTTCTACCGGACGGCGCACCCCTACACGATGGGTCTGCTCAAATCCATCCCCAAAAACGACGGCCAGCGTCTCATCCCCATTTACGGGACGCCCCCGGATCTGATCAATCCTCCCAAAGGCTGCCCGTTCGCGGGCCGCTGCGATTCTGCAATGAAAATCTGCGGGATGTGCTGCCCTCCACTTACGAAACTGGACGCCAACCATTCCGCCGCCTGCTGGCTGCTTCATCATTCGGCGCCGAAGGCGGAAAGGGAGGAAACCGTTCATGCCGGATAAAACACTGGTACAGGTTGAAGATCTGAAGATGTACTTTCCCGCATCCAAATCGTTTCGAAAAGCAGATCAGAAATATATCAAGGCGGTCGACCGGGTGAGTTTTTCCATCCGCAAGGGGGAAACGCTCGGGCTGGTCGGGGAATCCGGCTGCGGCAAAACCACGGTGGGACGCACGCTGCTTAAGCTGTATGAACCGACGGGCGGAAAAATCGTTTACGACGGAACGGATATCACCCATTTTGACGACAAAGGGATGCTGCCGTACCGCAAAAAAATGCAGATGATTTTCCAGGACCCGTACACCTCTCTGGACCCGAGAAAAACCGTCGGTGAAATTCTCCGGGAACCGCTCACTCTGCACAATCTGTGCAAAGGAAAAGAAAAGGAAGATCGGATCCGGGAGCTGATCAACATGGTCGGCCTGAAAAGCGACCATATCAACCGTTACCCCCATGAGTTTTCCGGCGGGCAGAGGCAGAGAATCGGAATTGCCCGGGCGCTGGCAGTGCAGCCGGAGTTTATCGTCTGCGACGAGCCGATCTCCGCTCTGGATGTCTCCATTCAGGCGCAGGTCATCAATATCCTGGAGGATTTTCAGAGCCAATACGGATTTACCTACCTGTTTATTTCCCACGATCTTTCCATGGTCCGCCACATCTCTCACAGCGTCGGCGTCATGTATCTCGGTCATCTGATGGAATTCGCACCGGTGGAAGAGCTGTATGAACACATGCAGCACCCCTACACCCAATCGCTTCTCTCCGCGGTTCCGGTGGCCGACCCCATCAAGGCGAAGAACAGCAAGCGAATTATTCTGGAAGGGGACGTTCCCTCGCCCATCGACCCGCCGAGCGGCTGCCCGTTCCGCACCCGATGCCCGCGGGCCACGGCTGCCTGCGCGGAATCGATCCCGGAGCTCCGGGACGTGGGCAGCGGTCATCTGGTGGCCTGTCATATGGTATAAACCCCTGCGGTTTTGTATAGAAAGAACAAAAATCATTTATGGAGGGAAATATTATGAAAAAGTTTAAGCAGCTCCTGTCCCTTACCCTGTGCGCGGCGGCTTTGGTAAGCACCGTGTCGGGCTGCACCGTACCAAACAGCGGAAAATCTGCCGCTCAGACGTCGGCCGGCTCGGTAAAGAAGATTTCCTATTCTCTGTCGCAGGAATGCGAAACACTGGACCCGTCTCTGAACAACTATTCCCGGTCTTCCATCGTTCTTCAGAACCTGTTCCACGGCCTGTACAAATACGGTGAGGACGGAAAAACGGCTCCTGCTCTTGCGGAGAGCTATTCGGTTGATAAAACCGGAACCGTCTATACCTTTAAACTTCGCAAAAATCTGAAATGGTCCGACGGGAGTGCCCTGACCGCCAAAGATTTTGAATATGCCTGGAAGCGCGTACTGGACCCGAAGACAGCCTCCAAGGGCGTTTCCGACCTGTATTATCTGAAAAACGGCGAAGCTTACAACAAGGGCAAAGCAAAGGCGGAAGACGTCGGCGTCAAGGCGGTGGACGACAACACCCTTTTGGTTACTCTTCAGAATCCGACCGCGTATTTTGTTGACCTGACCAGCGCAACCACCTATTTCCCCGTAAAGAAGGACGTCGTGGAGGCTTCTACTCCGTGGACGAAATCGGCTTCCACTTATGTCTGCGACGGACCCTTTATGCTGAAGGAAATCAAGCCGCAGGAAAAATATGTCCTTGTAAAAAATCCGAACTATGTGGATGCTGACAAGGTTAAGCTGGATGAAGTCGACATTTCGTTCATTGAGGCGCCGGAAGCAACTATGGCCGCCTACACGAACAATGAGCTGGATGTGGCAGATAATCTGAGCGCACAGTCGCTGCAGCAATACGTCGGCAGCAAAGAGCTGAAGGAAACCAACCGGATCGGCACCTATTACCTTGATTTCAACTGCGCGCATAAGGCCTTTTCCGATCCCCGCGTACGCAAGGCTCTTGCCATGACCATCGACCGGAAAACCCTGATTAAGAACATCATGCAGAGCGATGAAAAGCCCGCTTACGGTTTTGTCCCCTACGGCATTCCGCTCGCAACCGATACCTCCAAGGATTTCCGCCAAGCGACGGGCGACCTGTTCACCGAAGATACCGCCGCGGCGAAGAAGCTCCTTGCCGACGCGGGCTATCCCGACGGCAAAGGCTTCCCCACCTTTACTTATATCACCTTCAACAGCGCAAGCGACATCGATATTGCGCAGGCCCTCCAGAGCATGTGGAAAAAGAATCTGGGAATCAACATGAAGATTACCACTTATGAATCCAAGGTCTATTGGGACGAACAGGCCAAAGGTAATTTTGATATTTCCAGAGACGGCTGGACCGGCGACTTCCTGGATCCTATGACCAACCTGGATCTGTTTACCAAAGCCAAAACCGACGACGACTGCCGCTGGACCGGAGCTCAGGCCGACCAGTACGACGACCTTTTAAAGGCCAATCAGGCGAGCGCTGACCAGAAGCTCAGAATGGATAATTTCCAGAAGGCTGAAAAAATTCTGATGGACGACATGCCGATTATCCCCGTGTATTTCATGCAGTCGAAATACCTTGTAAAACCGCGTGTCACCGGCGTTACGAAGAACGTGATCGGACATACGCTTTTTGAGTACGCAAGCGTAACCGGCTGACAGAAAGCCCCAAAAATGCCGCTCTGAAAAAGAGCGGCATTTTTCTTGCAGCAGACCCGTATTGCGAAAGAGAGGAACAAATTATGTTGAACCCCAATTACACGCTTGAAAAAAGGATTCAGGCGGAAACGGTAAGCTTCAGCGGAGAATTCGGCGTTTACGCAAACGACCTGCGGGGAAACGTCGTCGAAGTCCGTGCGGACGAGCCCTTTGAAACGGCAAGCTGTATCAAGGCTTTTATTCTTGCCGATCTTTACCTGCAGGCGGCCGCAGGTGAAAAAAGCCTTTCCGACCGGCTGACCTATACGGCGGAAAATCAGATTGACGGCAGCGGAATCCTTCAGTCTCTTGAGGTTGGCACGGAACTGAGCGTGAAAAATCTTGCCACCCTGATGATTATCGTAAGTGACAATATCGCCACCAATATTCTGATTGATTACCTCGGGCTCAGCCATATCAACGATACCATCCGAGGCCTTGGCCTGACCCGGACCGAGCTTTTCAACAAAATTGACTTTGAACGGTACGACCGTCTGGGAACGACAACTCCGCGCGAATACGGAAGCCTGTTCGAGCGAATCTGCGGGCGGGAATTAATCAGCCCCGGCGCATCGGACGAGATGCTGAGCATCTTCCGGAAACAGCACTATAACAGCATGCTGGTGCGGGATTTTCCGCAGGATTCCCTTGATTCCGAGAATTCCGGCGACGGAAACCTGATTCAAACGGCCTCGAAAAGCGGCAGCATGGATGCCTGTCGGAACGACGGCGGAATCATCACCACGCCCTACGGCAGTTATGTCGCCGTGCTGTTCACAAAAAAATTTCACGACCCGCTTTACTACCCGGATCATGAATCCACCCGTTTCGGCGCGAAAGTAAGCCGGCTGCTTCTGGACCAGTATCTCGCCCTGGAGGGCCGGTTCGCCTTCCGCGCGGAGTAATACATTAAAAGCGGCCCGGAGGTGCCATAAGGCATCTCCGGGCCGCTTTCTGTCGGACCCTGCGAGGGAAGAATTCTATTCGGTCTTATCCTTCGGAGCAATTTCTTCCGCATCCGGCGTTTTATCCGTCTTCAGGGAACGAAGATTCAAAATAATAAAGGCGATTCCGGCAATGCAGAAAATGCCCGCGGCAATGCCCAGCAGAACGACATTGTCCTTAGCCTGACCGCTGTAAATTCCGGAACCGAGGTTCCACGCGAGATAAATCAGATACCCGCCCAAAATGATTTTAATCGAATACCAGTTCCTGCGCTGCTTCAGCGTCGGTTTTCCGGTTTTCTTCCCGGGCTTTTCCATAGAATCCGCCTCATGTCTTTCTTTCATAGTCGATGATCCGGCCGATGATCTCCTCGAAATCGATCGCGGAAAAATCCGTGACATCAACGGGAATCCGCAGGCCGAGATTAACATCATAGTCCTTCCCCGCGATTCCGGCACAGAACTCCTCAAAAGAAACGTTGGTATCCGGCAGTGCCTTCAGCAGATCCGGCGTAAAGGTTTCCCTGTGGTAACAGTCCAGCAAATGCCCGGGATGGCGGGAGCCGTCGTGGTCGCGCCTGCATCCGCGTTCGTAAACCGTATGAAGGTCCGCGTGCAGGAAAAGCGTAACCGCCTGATAGCCGTATTCCTCGATCAGTTCCTGAAGCTTCGGCCGATGCCGCTGATAAAAAGGATACTCAATCAGGATGGTCTTATTCTCCCACATCTGCTTCTGGATTGTCAAATAAAATTCTTCCAGTCCCCAGGCGTTCAGGCGATCCTTCTGGGCGTTGTTGTCAAAGCCGAAGCGATCCCAGTTCTTTTCCTTGACCGCGTCGTAGCTGATCACGCTGACGCCCGAAAGGTGCGCGAGCAGGCGCCGCGTCAGACCGGTTTTCCCCGTACCGGGGCCGCCGGTCATGATCAAAAGGGTTTTCGCTTCCGGCAGACGGAAGACAGGGCTGGAAGGTTCAGGCCTTTCCGACACTGCCGACGACCTCCATCTTCTGCATCACGTACTGTTTGACCAGCTCACGCCCGGCGGCGCCGTATTTTTTGGGATCGAACGCATCCGGATTCTCAGCGAGGAACTTCCGTACGCCGTTCGTATAGGCAATGCGAAGGTCGGTTGCGTAATTCACCTTGCAGATGCCGCGGCTGACGCAGTCGCGCACCTGATCGTCCGGCACGCCGGAGGTTCCGTGCAGCACCAGCGGAATGTCCACAATGGCGCGGATTTCCGAAAGGCGTTCGACGTCCAGCTTGGGGGTGCCCTTGTAGATGCCGTGTGCCGTTCCGATGGCCACAGCCAGAGAATTCATGCCGCAGCCTTCCACAAATTTCTTCGCGTCGGCAGGCTCGGTGTAAACCGGTTTGCCGGACATGCCGTCTTCCTTGCCGCCGATGGTGCCGATTTCGGCCTCGACGGGAATGCCGGAGGGGCTGCAGGCCGCCACAACGGATTTGGTCAGGGCGATGTTGTCCTCCAGCGACAGCTTGGAACCGTCGATCATAATGGAGGTATAACCAGCGCGAAGCGCCTGCATCGCAAGCTCAAAGCTGCTGCCGTGATCCAGATGCATAACGACGGGGACACTGGCCCGGGCAGCAGCCGTCGCGACATTTGCGAGGTAGTAATCAAGGCCGGCGTATTTTACGGTTGAGGGAGTGGTCTGCATGATGACGGGCGAATGCGTTTCTTCCGCAGCCGCCAGAACAGCCTGCACCATTTCCATATTTTCCACATTGAAAGCGCCGATGGCGTAATGGCCCTCCTGGGCCTTTTTCATGATTTCACACGTTGTAACAAGCATTGTATTCCTGCCTTTCTTCGAGTCCAGTCATTTCAAAACTGATTCCGGACCGGCCGACCTGTGCGGACCGATCCGGAACCATTCTTTCCGGATCCGCGGACAAATCAGTCCTTTGCGGCCGGGTATTCGTTGCAGAGGAGGCGGTACGGGGCTTCGTCTTCCTCAATGGAGGGGAAGCGGGCCGGCATATCCAGAAAACGGTTGTCCGTATTGTCGTCGTTGCACTGAGAAACCTCGCCGATGAGGGACGGGGCCTCAATCACCGTGAACTCATGATAGTAGTACGGATACAGGGAAAGAGATTCACCTGGGCAAAGCGTGATTTCGGAGCCCGCGGGAACCATGTAGCGGCGGCCGTCCTTGCAGATTTCCACGTCGGTGTCGGCCAGCTTCTCGTCTTTGGTTGCGTTCCAGAGGCGGAAAACCAGTTTCCCGCCGCCGCGGTTGATGATGTCCTCCATCTTGTTCCAGTGGAAGTGGTTCGGGGAAACCTGGCCCGGACGCAGATACATGATCTTTTCGGCGTAGGACTTGGTGTATTTATCGTTGTGAACGTTTCCGTTCCGAAGGGTAATCAGCGCGAGGCCGATCTTGCCGTAATCGCCGAGGCCGTAATCCGTGATATCCCAGCCGAGCATGTTGTCGCGGATTTCGTCGTACTCGTGGCCCTTATTCTGCCATTCCTCCGGAGTCCAGCCAAGGAACCCGGGAAGCGCGAACCGATACTCTTTGAGCATTGCTTCGAATTCTTTGATGATGGAATTAATGTCTGATCTTTTCATCTTATTATATCCTCTCTTTCATTTTAGCCCGGGAATTTCCGTTCGAAGGCCTCTTTCGCCTCGCGGATTTCCTCCGGACCGTCAAGCACGGTAAATTTTAAGACGTTTGTTTCTGTTTGGAACGGGGCAATGGTGTGCAGGCTGCCGTTCTCCACGTGGTAGGGCTGACCGTAAACGCTGGAATTCGAGGGCTCCAGCCCGATGACATAGTCGCCGGATGCGGTTGATTTCCACTCCATAAAGTACGGCAGGTTCTTTTTGTTGAATTCCAGCTTCAGGCCGAGGCCGAGCGGCTCGTTCAGCACGCAGATCGTCGCGCCGCCGTCCGGATCGTACTTCAGGCTGTGGATGAAAACATACTCCGGCTCGTTGTCCTTCGGCGCGCCCATGCGGTCGTACTCCGCCTCATGGCCCTTTCCGTCGGAATCGCGCGCCGTAACCTTCGTGGTCGGAATTAGCAGGCGTGTATTCTCATCCAGAAAGGGGTAGCCCATATTGATGTGGTACAGCAGCATCAGGGGTTCGTTCCGGAAGGACTGGTTTTCAATCTCATCGGTTACCGTTACGGATTTTTCTCCGAGCTTTGTCGAAATGCTGCGGCGGAGGATCATGTTGGAACCGAAGAGCGCGGCTTCGCGGATTTCTCCGCTGACCTTCATTACATAATCGCCGTCTTCCCAGCGGGCGTCGGCGCTCAGGTGCTCGGCCGGCGTAGTGCGGGCGCGGCCGTGCATCGGGTAGTCGACGCCGTTGATGCTGCACGGCGCACAGATATTATCCATCCCGGAGGTAAAAAACAGGCCGCCCATAATGCTGTAGATTGCTTCCTGCCCATTGGTGTCGTACTGATTGCGGCCCTGAAGGCCGGGCTTCGACAGGAAATTGATGTTGATGCCGCCGTAGGAGAATTCCGAAACATCCAGACATTTGTCCGCCATGATGCGCATCGACAGTTTCCCGTTTTTGACATCGTAGGCCTTTAACCCGGAAGAACGGCCTTCCGCATAGGTAACCGGCCGCACATAGGCGACCTGCTGCAGGCTGCCCACATGCTGAAAAAGTTCCTGTTTGTTCATCGCTTGGCGCTCCTTATTCCATGTTGGCGTGGTACTGCCACAGACTCTTCATGTCGAGGTGCTTTTCCTCGATGATCAGTTTGGCGAGAATATCGCCGAGGAGCAGCAGGGACTGCTCAAACAGGGAAGTCATCGGCTGGCAGGAATCGATTTCGTCTTCCAGATAAAGCTTGGTGCGCACCGGAATGCGAACCATATAATCACAGATATTTTTCATTTCGCTTTCGGGGTTGGAACCGATGTGAACAATTTTGCAGTCCACGGCGGTGCGCGCCTTTTTCGCGATGCCCAGCGGAAACAGCGAGCCGCCGGAGCCGGAGCCGACAATGAGCAGGTCCCCTTTGTTCAGGTGGGGCTCCGTGATTTCACCGACATAATGAGCCTTGATTCCCAGATGCGCCAGCCGCTTGCAGACGCTCTGCAGGGACAGCATCACCCGGCCGACGCCGACAAAGAAAACCTGGTCGGCCTCGAGTATATCGTTCTTTAACCGTTCCAGCGAAGACGGATCAATTCGGCTCAGAGTGCGCTGCAGTTCTTCCAGAACCGCGCCGCTGGCTTCGGCGTAAGACTTCGCGAATTCGTTTTGCATTTTTAACCCCTGTTTCCGTTGTTGAATTCCGCACGCAGACGGTTCAAGGCATCCAGACTTTCCTTCATGCCGTCCCGTTTGATGCAGGTGCTGCCGCAGACGAAAATATCCACGTCTCCGGCACCGTAGGTCTTCATATTATCGGGAGAAATGCGGCCGTCGATCTCAATTTTCGTGGAAAGGTGCCGCTCGTCGATCATCCGGCGCAGCTCGCGGATTTTGCGGTCCGCGTAAGATACCTGCTTTTCCCCTTTGACGGAGGCGTACCCCGGATTGATCAGCATCAAAAGAACCGTGTCGCATTTTTCCAGCACATAGTCAAGCTCGGAAAGCGGCGTGGCGGGCTTCAAAGCGACGCCGGCCTTAACGCCCTTCGCGTGGATTTTATTCAGCATGCCGTCGATGTGCGGCGCGGTCTCAGCGTGGAACACAATCTGCTGCACCCCGATGTCCAGCAGCTCGTCCACAAAAAAGTCCGGCTCGGTCACCATGACGTGACAGTCGAATTCCAGGTCCGTCTTTGCGCGCAGCTGGCGGACCGTATCGAGGCCGAGCGGCATACTCGGGCTGAAATGGCCGTCCAGAATATCGACGTGGAGCATTTCAATTCCGTTTTCTTTGAGTACCCGGACCTGATGCTCCAGATTGGTCATATCCAGAGTGATTAAAGAAGGAGACAGAATGCATTTTTCATCCCAGATTTTATTCATGGCATTCACCCTGTGAAAGCAGCGCCTCAATTTTCTCCCGGGTGGGGAGGGAAGCGATCGCTCCTTTGCTCTGGCAGCAGATCCAGCCCGCGGCGTTGCCGTAATTCATGGCTTTCCGAATTGCTTCGGCAGAAAGCTGCCCGACGTTCTCAATGCCCTGAATGCGCAGGCCCGAGAGGAAACCGCCCCAGAAGGCGTCTCCTGCGCCCGTCGTGTCGACCGCCTTTTTGCTGATGCCGGGTATTTCGATGGTCTCTCCCCGGAAAAAGCAGCGGGCGCCGTGCGAGCCGAGCGTCTCCATCGTCAGCGCAATATCATTCTCAGCCATGACGGCCGCAACGTTTGATTCGCCGCCCAGCATGCCGACTTCCTCGTCGGAAATCTTCAGCAGGTCCACGCAGGGAAGGATCTCAAGCACCGCCCTGGTACAGGCGTCCTGATCGTCGTTCCACATCAGATTCCGGTAATTGACGTCAAAGCTGACCATTTTACCGAATTCGTGTCCAAGCTTCAGGGCTTTGCGGGTTGCCTCCGCCACCGGTTCGGCGGACAGGGAGCAGGAGCCGGCATGGACGATCACACTTGCTTTAATATCCTCCTCCCTGACATCGGAAGGCTCCAGGAACATATCCGCCCCCGGCTTGCGGGCGAACGTAAAAGAACGTTCGCCGCTCTCAGTGAGACTGACGAACGCCATTGTCGTAATCGCTTTGGCGCAGTAATTGGGGTTGAGCACGTTAACGCGGTTTTCTTTCAGTGTTTGAACAAGAAAACGGCCGAAATCGTCGTCTCCGACGCTGCAGCACAGGCTGGTTTCCAAGCCGTTCCGCGCAGCCGCAATGGCTACGTTCGCAGGAGCTCCGCCCGCATTGCGGATATAACTTCCGGGTTCCGTCCCGGGAATAAAATCAATCACCATTTCACCGATCGAAAAAATATCCATAATGACCTCCACAAACTGACGAATCTGAATTTCCCGGGTGTTCTTGAAACACCGGTAAAGCGTTGGAATGGGTTTTTTCCCTGCGATACAAGGGGAGCAAGTATCGCAGGGAAATCAAGGTACCATATTTATCAACAATGCCCTTTTGGCATCTGTCATAAACTTCTTTTCACAAAGCGGTTTTCAATCGCGAAACGGGGAAAGCAGAAAACAGATCAATCAAACAGGAAACGTCCCTGAAAAATCTTGTTTATGGCGTTGCAGGCCGCTCCGAGCACCACCGCGTCGCGCTCGAAATACGCTTTGCAGACACGGATGTGAACGTCGTCGTCACCGAATTTTCGCGTATTGATTTCCTGATCCAGCAAATCGATGCACCATTCCGGCCAATAGACACAGTGCTGCCCCATAATGACGATTTCAGGGTTGAGAATATTGATGCTGCTGACGACGGCGAAAGAGAGTTTTTCAATCGCCTCGGTAAAGATCCTCGCAACTTCCGGGTGATCCGTCATCTGGCAGAAATCGGCGTAGGAATAATATTTGCCCGTTGCCTGCTGCAGCAGAGTGAGAAGATAGGTGGAATTGACGTAGCGCTCAACGCAGCCGCGCCCGCCGCAGACGCAGGGAATTCCCTGATAATCAATACTGACGTGGCCCATTTCCGGCGGGAGGCCGCGGCGGTTATTGTAAAAGCGGTTGTGCGATACAACCCCGCAGCCGACGCCTTCGCTGACGCCTACAAACAGAATATCTTCATAATTGCGGCCGTTCCCATACAGCTTTTCCGCAAGGACGGCGCTCTGGTTGTCGTTGTCGAAAAACACCGGAAGCTGGTAGCGCTCCTCGATTGCTTTCACAATTTCAACGTTCTTGATATCGAAGAAAAAATAGGGATGAAGGATAATGCCCTTTTTGATGCTGATCGGACCGATGGAAGCAAGCCCGATTGCAATGACATTTTTCTCTTCCAGAAGCAGTGTGTCGATCAGCTGAAATACGTTCTGAACCAGACGCTCCGCGTTCAGGTTCTCCGTTGTCAGCGACTGGCGCTTCAGAATATTCAGGTTCATATTGCAGAGGACGGCTTCGCAGCGGGAACGCACAATGGACACGCCGATGACTTTGGGAGCCTCGGAGGAAATGACCAGCTTGATCGGATTCCGACCCATCGTGTCGTTCTGCTCCGAATCCCGTTCTTCAATCAGCTTTTTCTCGACCAGCTCCGTTACAATATTAGTGACCGTCATTTTGCTCAGACCGCTGGAACGCGCCAGATCGGCACGGGACAGGCACTGCCCGGTCGCAATCAGCCTCAGAATCAAGGCACGATTGCTTTTTTTGAAATCGTTACGATTTTTGCCGAGCTTTCCCTGTGCCATTTTTATCCCTCATTACCAAAATTTACTTCAAAAATATAGTTCTATTATATTTATTTTTTGAAGCAAAATCAACTGCTGTAGGTTCCGTTTATCAAAGCACGGATGTTGGCCTGACTGATTTTTCCCTCCATCGGTCCAAAGGCCGCTACGTTCAGCCCGCCCGCCGCGGCGGCCATCTGAGCGCATTCAACCATGGAACGGCCTTCCAGCAAACCGCACAGGAACGCTCCGTCGGAGGAATCTCCCGCGCCGGTGGAATCCACAACCGGCAGGTCGTATAAGCCCTGATCAAAGGTCTCGCCGTTTCGGGTATAGACACGGGAACCCTTCGACCCCATTTTCAGGAGGATCACTTCAAGGTTCGGATTCTGGAAGCATTTTTTCACGGCGGATTCGACGTCTTTTTCTTCCGTCAGCAGAAGCAGTTCTTCAATGCCGGGTTCAAAAACGTTCGTCTCGGCCAGAATTGCCCGGATAATCCGGAACGATTCGCCGCTCTTGGCCGGATTCGTCAGATGCTCGACGCGGACATTGGGGTCAAAACTGATTTTTGTGCCCTGCGCCTTCATAGCCTGCACCGTTTTTACGATTTCCCAGCCGTATTCCAGCCGGGCCGTCAAAGCGCAGCCCATCACATGCAGAAATTTGGCTTCCTTCAGGGCCGGGTCCGTAACATCGGGCATTTTTGCCTCCGTCGCGGGCGTGTGATCCCAGTGGAATAGATACCGGCGGCCTCCGTCGTGGTCATAGGAGACGAAAGCGCATGCCGTGGAATTGTCGGGATCGACCAATACCTTGGAGACGTCGACCCCGTCGGCGGAAAGACGGTTGAGAATGCATTCGCCGAACCCGTCTTTTCCCACTCCGGAAATAATGCCGCAGCTGTGCCCCATGCGGGCGACCGTAGAAATCATAATTGCCGAGGAGCCGGAGGGGAAGGGTCCTTTGAACAGCGCGGGCTGATTCATCGGGGAGTCCTTTTCCGTGCGCATGATTTCCACCAGGGTTTCTCCCATTGTCCAAATCTCAGCCACGGGACTCTGCCTCCTCTGCCGTTTTGTACTTCTGGATGAACTCGATAATCTCGCAGTTCGGCCCTTCGATGCAGACGTATTTTACGCCGTGCTCCCAGTAGGGCAGGAAGCAGGGGCCTTCCACGATTTTGAAACCGTCGGCAGCAGCCTCTTTCGAGCAGGCCTCGATATCGGTGCAGTTGAGCGCGATGTGATCGATCGCGCCGCGGACACCCGTGGCCTTGCCGTCTTTTTCATAGGTTTCAACCAGAATGCCGCCAAAGTCAAAGAACATGACGCGATTGCCCTGATACAGGGTTTCCCATTTTTTATGGAAGCCCAGAGAAAGATAGAACTTCTCCGTGGCTTCAATATCGTTGGTAGGGATGCCAAAATGCTGATAACCATCCACATATTCGGTCAGCATGATTTTTTCCCCTTTCTTCTCAGTTTCCGCCTTAATAAATGCTTTTCAGTACTGCGGGCGCCTTGCCGGTGCAGCCGAACAGATCGCATTTGGAAGAGATTTCGTCGGCGATGGCCTTACGCCCCGGGCCTACGATTTTGCGGGGGTCATATTCGGATTCGGGCAGCGTCTTGATCGCGTTGCGCACGGCGTCCGTATAAACCCGTTTCAGTCCGGTTCCCACATTGATCTTGCTCATGCCCATAGCGGCGCATTTGCGGAAATCGTCTTCCGGCACGCCGGTGCCGCCGTGGAGAACCAGGGGGACCTTGCAGCATGCGCGGATTTTCTCCAGCAGGTCGAAACGGATCTTGGGAGCCGCTTTATAGAAGCCGTGCGCCGTGCCGATCGCAACTGCAAGAGCGTCCAGCTGGGTTTCCTCGACAAAACGCGGAACCAGAGTCGGGTCCGTATACGCCTTGTCGGCGTCTTCGGACGAAACCCGGACGTTGTCTTCATGACCGGCCAGCA
>JAEWRF010000207.1 GCA_023460155.1 Bacillota bacterium
TCCGAACACAGCAGAACGGCGTCACCCGGGTGATGCAAGGGCACGGGGCGCGGTTGAGCAAGACGGATACGGTGTTTGAGCAGGGGGATTTTAACCAGACGGGCCGTGCACAGGATTACGCTCTGACGCACAACGACGAGTTTTTTGCCGTGCGCGCGGCGGACGGAACGGTGAAATACACAAGAGACGGGAATTTTCAGCTTTCCACCCGCTCGGACGGTTCCTTTGCGCTCTCGACCTCCGAGGGGGATTTGGTGCTTGACGGCTCGGAGAATCCGATTATCGTAAGCGACCCCGAGGCAAAGCAGAGGGTCGGGGTTTACTCTTTTTCAAATCTCGGTGGGCTGAACAAAGCCGGGAATAACTGCTACGAAGCGACCGCGCTTTCCGGGCAGCCGACCGTGGTTCCGAATGCGGAGATTAAAGAAGGGTATCTGGAAGGCTCTACGGTCAATGTTGCGGCGGAAATGACGGAAATGATCAATACGAATCGCGCGTTTGATCTGAGCGCCAATATTATAAAGATGTCTGATGAAGTAATGCAGACAGTAAATAATCTGCGCTGATTGGTGCGGGATTAATTATTGGGGAGTCTGAGGGACAATGGATGAAAAGAGTTTAAATGAGGAAGATGCTGCTTCGGAAGCCGAACCGAAGCCTGAATTGGAGCTGCAGGTTGCAACGGACAAAATGGCGGCCTATCTCCGAGTGCAGGCGGCGCCAAACGGCAACCGGGAAGTTACCTGCGAAGAGATTATGGATTTTCTTCGCCAGGCTGGAATCTGCTACGGGATTTTTGACGGCGCCATTCGTGAATACTGTGAGAAAAAGCAATTTTTTCTGGAACTGAAATGCGCCGAGGGTCTTGCCCCCGTCGATGAGGAGAACGGGAAAATCATCTACAATTTCCGGACCGAGCAGAGCAATGCGCCCCAGCAGAAAGAGGACGGTACGGTGGATTACATGAACCTTGGGCTGGTGCAGAATGTATCACCCGGGGATGTGCTTTGCAGGATTATTCCGCCTTCTCCCGGAAAAGACGGAATCGATATTTACAATACTCCGGTCGAGTACACACGGGGGAAAATCCCGAAATTTCCGAGCGGAAAAAACACCATCATTTCGGAGGACGGCCTTACTCTGACCGCAGCGATCGACGGCTGCATCGAGTATAAAAACGCCATGCTGAACATTAACGACGCATTTGTTGTGCACGGTGACGTGGGGAGCTCTTCGGGGAATATCGTCTTTTCGGGCACAGTAACGGTTCAGGGCGACGTGCGGGAAGGCTTTACCGTAAAGGCCGGCAGGGATATTATTATCCGCGGGTTCGTGGAAGGAGCTACCATCGAGGCCGGAGGAAACGTAACCATTGCCAAGGGAATGAACGGGATGGGCAAGGGAGTCATTCGGGCCGAGGGAGATATCTCCGGCAAGTATTTCGAAAACGTGAGTCTGTTCTGCAAGGGGAATGTGTATGCGGATGTTATCATGAACAGCCGCACGCAGGCGGAGGGCTCCGTGTTCCTGAAGGGAAGGAACGCGCTTCTGATCGGCGGAAGCTGTCAGGTTGGCAGGCGGGTGTATGCGGGTACGATCGGGAACGAAAACAATTCCCATACGGAGGTCTGCATTGCTTCTCAGGAGCTGCAGAAGCTCCTGTCCGATCTTGCCGGCGGGGAGACGGAAAAGCTCCGCGCAAGTCTTGCCTCTGCCAAGGAGAAGGAAGCCGTTTACAAAACAAGGATCGCAGCCCTTACGCGGGAAATTGCAGGGAATCAAAACGCGGATGCCGTTAAGGCGGAACTCCGTTCCGCAATTCTGAAAAAGGGGCACTTGGAAGCCGAGATCCGAGAGCTGGAGAAAAAAATCGCCGCTTCCGAAAAAGACAAGCAGTCATCTGCGGATTTCAATGTGATCGGAGTGAAGACGATTTTTGCGGGGACAAAACTGAAAATCGGCAACTTCGTCCAGATCCTTTCGGAAAATTTCACCAATATTAAATTTTATTCCGATAGGGGCAGTATCGTGAACGGGCCGGTACTTCCATCGGACCGGATCGGCTGAACCGTTTAAATGAGCAGAGAGGTGTATCATGACAATTCAGGATCTTGGCCAGCTTAATGAAATGCATATCGACGTTTTGAAGGAAATCGGCAATATCGGTGCGGGAAATGCGGCAACGTCCCTTTCTCAGATGCTGAACCGGCCGGTGGATATGGTAACGCCCACCGTACGGATACTGGACATCAGCGATGCCGATAAGGCCCTCGGCGGCCCGGAAACGCCGGTTATAGCGATTCTGGTGGAACTCAGCGGCGATATTACGGGCATTATGATGTTTGTGATCGGTCAGGATTTTACGCAGTCTCTTCTGGAAGCGCTGCTGGGGGAAAGCAAGCCGTCTTTCGCTCAGTTAACAGAAATGGACTATTCCGCCCTTTCCGAAATCGGAAACATTATGATTGGCTCCTACGCGAATTCAATCGCGACGCTTTCCGGCCTTGAGATCAAAATTTCAGTTCCGGCCGTAACGGCCGATATGGTTGGCGCGCTGCTGACGGTGCCGGCGGCAGAGATGGGGAGTGTTTCCGATAAAATTATCTTCATTGAGGATGATTTTCTCAGCGCAAACAGTACGATTTCGGCCAACATGATGCTGATCCCCGATATCGGTTCCCTGAATAAATTAATGAACAGTCTGGGGATTGAATTATGAGTGAACTGATTACTGTGAGTATATCGGACGCGCAGATCGCCGCCTGCCCCGGGACGCTGGTTACCTACGCACTCGGTTCCTGCATCGGCATCTGCCTGTATGACACGCTGCTGAAAATAGGGGGGCTGGCCCATATCATGCTCCCCTATTTCCCCGAAAACAACGCGCAGGAAAAAATACACCGCTATGCCGATACCTGCCTGCCGGATCTGGTGAAGAAGATGGAAAGCAGGGGCTGCGCGCGCAGTCGGATGCTTGCCAAAATCGCCGGCGGGGCAAAGATGTTCAGCGTAGCGGATGACAGTGCCTTTGGGAATATTGGGCAGCGGAATGCCGCGGCAGTCAAGGAAACCCTGCAAAATCTTCAGATCCGGCTGATCGCTGAGGATACCGGGCTGAATTACGGCAGAACGCTGTATTTTTATACGGAAACAGGAGAAATGGTGGTAAAATCGTTTGCGAAAGGGACAAAAACCTTTTAGCGGGCGGAATTATAAAACATCGACCCGTTTTGCTTTTGCCGCGATTGATTGACAAGTTGCTGCAGCCGCTGACTTTCTTCGCGGAACCGTTCCATGGAAACCTGGTCTGTGGCCACAATGTCGCGCAGAAGAGACCGGCAGGCCGCGCCGCATTCCGAAAGCTCGAATTCCTCCGGAGTACAGTCGGTTTTTTTCAGGTTGGAAGACAAAGCGTAATTCACACGTGTCTGCCCGCTTGAAGAAAGCCGATTGACATGGCTGTCAATCAGTTGGTTGCATTTTTTCAGGCGGTCAATGTAAACTTCCCTTTCCTGCGGAAGAGTTCCGGGGTCCGGATGGGGCAGTTTGCTGAGGGATTCCATCTGACTGCTCATCTCCATGATTTTTTCAAGGAGAACTTTTTTCTGCTTCAGGCATTCCAATATTTCCTTATATTCCATAATGTATTCAACCCAAAAGGGAGCGGAGCTTAATTGCTCCGCTCCCTTCCTTTCCCGGAATTTTGCATTCGAACGGTTTTTTCCGCCTGTACCCACGCGTCCCTGAGCTCCTGGGCCATGGGAAGAATCTTTTCCAGGTAATCAGCCTGGTTATTGACGTTGGCCTGAATGATCTGCCCGATCATAAAGGAGTAGATGTTTCGAAGCTTTTCTGAAATCGGATATTGGTTGTCCAGAATTACGACTAAGTAGTTCAGAATATCCCTGCATTTTGAGGTGCATTTTTTTGCAGCTTCCGGATTATTCTGGCTGAAAAGCAGAGCACCGTATCTCATGTTCTTGATCAATTCATCGTAAAGCTTAATCAGCAGCTCGCCCCGGGACATGGTGTTGATTTCCTGCTCACGGTATTGCATGATCAATGGATTTGTTCCTGCCATATTCTCTTAATGCCTCCGCATTTCATTTGTTTTTAAGTGCCGCCTGTCCAGAGGGATTACGAGGAAGAAGAAGAACTGCCTGTCATGGAGGACAGATAACCCATTTGGGAATTCAACTGGGCCAGTGAGGTTTCCATGTTGGTGAATTTAGTCCACCAGCGGTCTTCCTGCGTAGTGAGCTGAGTCTTCAGATTGGTAATATTAGTATCGTATTGTTTGATTTGAACCCCGATCGCACTGGTATCGTTTACGGTCGAACCGCTTGTTCCGGCAAGGGCGATCAGCTGCCCGGTCACGCCGGAGGAGGTACCGACATATTTATCCAGCACCTGTTTCAGCTGTGTGGCGATGCCGTCCGTGGCGTTTGTGAACATCTCCTGAACCTTGTCCGGCTCCGTAGCGAGCGCTGATTTCAGAGTCGATTCGTTGATGTTCAGCTTTCCGCCGGACGTGTAATCGTAGAGGTCGGTAGAGATGCCGATGTCGCTGAGGGAAAGACCGCTGGAGGTTTCCGTAGCACTGGCTACTCCGGCCAAATCATAAAGAACACCGGTCAGGGTGCTGTCATTTTGCAGTAAGCCTTTCTTTGCCGCTGTATTCCAATCGGAAATTTCATCGCTGGTCATATCCTCTTTTTGAGCATCCGTCAGAGGCGCATATTTTTTGCCGGTGTCCGAGTCCTTGGTCGGCGTATCGGTAGTATAGGTGTTGGCTTTCGCAATAATCGCGTTATAGGCGCTTACAAAATCCGTGATCTTCTTGTAAAGATCGTCCGTACCTGACGAGTCGGAAAAGGTAATATTCGCATTGTCTGCCGTCTTGCTGTTTGCGGTAATCGTTACGCCGTCCAGAGTGAACGAGTTAGACGAGCGGGTGATTGTCGTTGGGGTGCTGCTTCCGTTCAGATTCACGGACATCACCAGATCTGTACCGGCGGTCACGGTCTGCCCGACGGACGACAGATGTGCGGTTCCGTCGTAAGCGGTTTTGGAACCGTTCACGTAATATTTTCCAGCGGTGCTGTCATACGTAATTCCCGCTGTTCCTGCAGTATACAGCGCGGCGAGGGTACTGGAGCTGCTTTTTGTTGAAATACCGCTGCTGCCCACATTCAGAATATCTCCGGTACCTGTGGATTTAATATTTAAAATGGTCGTTCCGTCCCCGCCGACAGCGTTGAAGTCCAGGTGATCCCCATCGATTCCAACGCTGATTTTTCCCTTCAGGGAACTGTTGCCGTCGATCTGTGTCTGAACAGCCGCGGCAAGATCGGAAATCGAGTTATAGGAAGTGCCCAGGGAAATTGTCTGCTCGCCGTCGGTCCCGAGCTGAAACGTATAGGAGGAACTGCCTGTGCTTGTAACGGCTCCGGCCAAATCTGTCGGAAGGCTGCCAGTTTTTGCGGCCGAAAGGTTGGAGGTCCCGAATCCAAACAGCACCTGCGCCAGATTTCCGCCGCTGACATCGTCGGAAATGCTGACTTTGCCCTGGGAACCAGTATCGGAACTGACAATTCGGAATGAATCAGTCGTCTGAGAATAGCTTACGGTGACGCCTGCGGCGGAATCGTTAATCTGGGAGATAATTTCCCCGACCGTATCGGTTTTGTCAAACGAAAGCGATACGCCGTTGATGGTCATGCTGTATTTTCCATCCGAACCGGCTATCAGCGACTGGCTGAAGTCACCTGAGATATCCTCCAGAGCATCGCGTGTCGAAATTCGGTTCGAATCTCCGGAACTGATGCGCAGGGCGCCATTTTTATCCAGCACGTTGGTGGAGTCCGATGAAGTGAGGGTAAGCGTGTTGGAAGAATCCGCTACCTTCATGGAGAGCTTGTTTGTGTTGTCGATCGAGATGGAGATTTTCCCGCTTCCGAAACTGTTGTTGACGGCACTTTGCAGATAGCTTGCCAGCTCCGAAGGTGTATCATATTGTGTTTCATCTGTACCGAAGGTGACAGTTTTGCTGAGGCCGCCCAAATTGAGGGTAAGAGTTGAACCTTTCAGGGCATCTCCCAAATAGGTGTAGGAAAGCTTGCCGAGATCGGTGTCCGTCCCTGTGAAGGCGCCGCCGCCTGGTTCTTTGGCAGAGGAATCGGCGGTTAATCCAAGGCCGTTCAAAAGGTTTTTGGAGCCGTCGGTGATGGAAAGCTCCTGAGTCCCAGTGTTTTTCAGCTCAATTTTACTCGAATCGGAGTCGGACGCGGCAAATGTAATATTTCCGCTCAGACCGGTAGTAGAGGCAATCTGAGTATTCAGCTGCGCAGCTATTTTTGTCACGGCATCCGATGCACTTAAACCGGTTATGTCGACATCCTTTCCCAATTTCAGGGTATAGCTTTCTCCTCCGTAATTCAGCGTAAACTGAGACGAACCGGAAATCGTGTGGCTGAACAGGCTGCTGGAGGAGACGTTTTTATCAATTGCACCGGCAGTCACCGAAGATGTACTGGTTTGTGTTCCTGGAAAGCCCAGCGCGGATAAAAAGGTGGCGCTGTTGCTGTCCGCAGAATTTGCTTTTATTCCGACGCCCGTAGTATTGTCGGCTGCGGTCAATTCAATTTTCTGTGTGCTTGTATTAAAACTAAACGCAATTTTTCCCTTGAGGTCGCTGCTGGCGCTGATCTGATCGTTCAGGCCGTTGACCACCTTCTGGACCTCGGAATTGCTGATCACGCCGCTGGAGCTCTGATCCTCGGAGTTTAAGTTGACGTCGCTGGCCATAGTGAGCGTATAGTCTTTTCCCCCGTAGGAGACCACGACGGACTGACCGGCGACATTGGATTTTGCCCAGCTGCTGTAGATGGTTCCAGAGGTAATTGCTTCATCCGAAACCTGCTGTGTGGAGGTACAGGCAGCAGCGCTCGCAAGCTGCGAAATGCTGTTGATGACCATTGCTTTGGCGTCGGATATATTCCCTGTTGCGCTGACAGCGGAAGAAGAGCTGGTAAGTGCGCTGGCATTAAAAAAAGTAGAGCTCAAAAGGTTCGTGCTGCTGTTTGAATAAGAAAAATAAGTGGAAGAAAGGTTTTTTAAACTGGTGGTGACGTCCTGGTACATAGTTTGCTTCCACTCGGCAATTTGTTCCAACTGTTTTTGCTTGTCAATTTTGCTTTGCGTGCCGGAAACCAATGCCTTGATGATGGAATCGGTATCCAGACCGGACATCAGGTTGGTGCCGGTCAGGCGCAGCAGGTTGGAAGTTTGAAGGTTGCCGATGGAACTGGACGAAGTTGAAGAGCTTGATGAACTCATATCGCTACCTCCCGATAGTCACCAGTATTTCAGTTTCACAATTTCTATATCGGCCTATTGATAAAAAAGTTTAGCAGTCTGCCGGTACCCAGAAAAATATCCCGCCCTTTCCGAAGAAAAGGCGGGATATTCGAAAGGGATAATCAGATATATTTGTCATTCATAAGTTGGGAAGATGCGGCCCGTTCCTTTGACGGCAGAGGCGAACTCTTTTCCGGGGCTTTTACCGCCGGCTTTTTCTCTGCCGGAGCTGACGGCTGAGCCGAGGGCTTTGCAGCCTTGGCGGCCGGAGCGGCAGCCGGTTTTGCGGGCTGAGCGGATGTGGGCTTTGCGGCCGGCGAAGCGGCCTGTCCTTTCAGCCGGATTCCCGAAATGGAGTGCTTGAGCGATTTCGCCTGAGCGGCAAGCTCCTCGCTTGCTGCCGCGCTTTCTTCTGCGGTGGCGGAGTTGGTCTGCACAACCGCGGAAATCTGCTGAACGCCCTGATTGATCTGGCCGATGGAGGTTGCCTGCTGATTGGTCGCACTTGCAATCTCGTTGACCAGTTTATTGACTTCCACCGTGGATTCATGCACTTCGGCAAGCGTCTTCTCTGTAACCTCGGCAATTTTGGAGCCGTTGGTGACCGCACGGATGGATTCCTCAATCAGAGAAGTCGTATCCTTTGCGGCTTCCGCGCTCTTGCTTGCCAGATTGCGGACCTCGTCCGCAACGACGGCGAAGCCTTTGCCTGCGGATCCCGCCCGTGCCGCTTCCACCGCGGCATTAAGAGCGAGAATATTGGTCTGGAAGGCGATATCGTTGATTGTCTTGATAATGTTCCCGATTTTCTGGGAGGCGTCGCTGATCTGCGTCATTGCCTCCATCATCTGATTCATATTGGTGTTTGCCTCGCCGACCTTGTCCTTCGCAAGCGCGGAGGCTTGGTCGGCCTCGGTCGCGTTGGAGGCGTTCTTTTTCACATGCTCGGAGATCTCCATGATGGTGGCCGAAAGCTCCTGAATGGAACTCGCCTGCTCCGTTGCGCCCTGCGCCAAAGCCTGCGCCGCGCTTGCAACCTGTTCGGAGCCGCTGGTGGTCTGTTCGGAGGCCGTGTTGACTTTTTCAAAAATGCTGTTCAAGGACGATATAATATTTTTCGTCGCCTTGTTCAGATCGGCCCAATCGCCGATCCACTCGCGGTCTATGCCGACGGTGAGGTCGCCGGAAGCAAGGGCGTTCAGAATGCGTATCACTTCGCCGACGGCGCCGGAAAGCTGGTCGGAAAACTGATTGATACTTTGGGTCAAGGCTCCGATTTCATCCGAGGAACTGCAGTCAATATGCACGCGAATTTTGCCTTGGGCGAACTCATGCATGGCTTCACCGATTTTTATAATTGACCCAGCAGACCGTTTGCCGATGGTGGCAACGAACACCAGAGAAAACACGGTAACGGCAGCCAGAACAATTCCTGCAATCGGCATAGCCACGCGAAGGGCCGCAGCAAATTTAGCTGTGTCTGCGGAATTCCCGAGGTATGCCACCAGCAATATAATATAGGGAACCAGAAACAGAATGGCAGTTAAGCCGATGAACACCAAAAACTGGTTGCGGATCTTCATCTTTTTCAATGCATGCATTTTTCGAGATCCCTTTCGCTTATTTTTTATCTCCGACAGGCCGGAGCGGCTCTACGTTGGAAGGAAGCGGCTGCTTGGACGCCGTGCCTTTCGGTTCCTCTTTCGCCTGCGGCTTCTCTTTGGCGGCCTTGTCGTCCAAGGTTTCGCATACCTGCTGATACTCGTCTTCCGACAAAATCTTCCCGGTATCCAGCAGAAGAACAACCTTGTCCTCCACCTGACCGATGCCGGTGAGATACTTGTTGGTCACGTCCCTTGAGACCTTCGGCGGAAGCGAGATGTTGTCGTCGTCAATATCGGTCACCTCGTCCACGGAATCCACGATGAACCCCATATAGGTGTCTTCAATATTTGTCACGATGATGCAGGTGCTGTCGTTATAGGCGACCTCCGGTTTCCCGAAACGGATCCGTACGTCGATGACGGGAATGATGATGCCGCGGAGGTTGATCACCCCTTTTGCGTACGCGGGAAAATCGGGCAGAGGGGTAATCCCCTGCATGCTGATAATCTGCACCACATCCGCGATCGGCACGCCGAAGAGTTCATTGTCCGTCCAGAAAGTCAGATATTTTTTTTCAAGCGCCTCATTTTCGCCGGCGGATTCATTGAGAGTGGTTTCTGTTTCTGTAGTTTGCACGTTTTTTCCCTCCGTTTTTTTATTCATCCTGCCGTTTCGGCCGGAAGAGAAATCCGTTTTCCGCAAAGACGGCAAGCCCGCTTTATGGATGGGATTCCTGCAACTCGCGGAGCGCCCGGAGCTGCTCGCGCTGACAGTCGAAAAGATACTTGCAGAGCAAGTCGAACTGGCGGCCGGTGTTGTTCAGGAATTCGCATCCGTAACCGTCTTTCGTATCCATCTCCACGGAGATGGAACGGATGATTTTGCAGACCAAGGTAAGATCTGAACCGGAAATGTTCAGCCGAATGATAATGCGGGTGTCGGGCTTAAGCTTCCGGTCTGTTGTGAAGAAGAGTCCGCTCAGACTTAGGTCCCGAATCATAATTGGAAAGAATTCGATCGGTTCCGCGTCCCCGTCCTTCTGCTCTTTTTCCGTTTCACCCGTTTCCTCGGTGCTTTCCAAAAGCAGACCGGCGCTGCTTGGGATGCCGAGCTTTACGCGGAAGAAACCGCGCTTTTCGTAATCCGCAGCGTTCTGCACATCAACAATGCGGGTGAAATCCTTTGTGGAAAGGTAAACTTTCCCGATTACCACGTGAAGGCCGAGCGTCTCGCTGAGAATGCTTACCTTGACGGTGGTGTTGCAGTGTATGATCGGGAGGGTATCGTTTTTATCCGAAATCTCCAATCCCTCTCCTGAGATACCGGTGATATAGCCGGCCAGAATCAGGGCATTATCCATCGACTTGACTTCACAGGGGGAGCCAAGGTAATTTCCTGATAAAGGCATCATTTTGTACTTTCCCCCCTGTGCTTCCGCGCGGAGCTGCGGTATTACTGCACCGCGACCTTCAGTTCTTTATCGCTCTCTCCGGATTTCGGCTCTGACTGCGAGTGTTTGTGTGTCAGAACTTTCGGAATGTCGAGCAGCATGGCGGATTCCTTATCAAGGCTGGCGATGGCCCGCACATAATTTGCCTGTTTTCCGACATTCTTTTCATGCTTCGGCGCGTCGAAAATCTGATTCGCCGCCACGTCGCGCACATCTTTCACCGCGTCCACGATCAGGCCGACCGTCATTTCGCCGCACTCAACAATAACTATGCTTGTGCGGCTGCCGTATTCCTTTTCTTCCTTGCAGAATTTCAGGCGCATATCAATGAGAGAAACAATTTTGCCCCGAAGGTTAATGACACCCTTCACGTACTGCGGCAGGTTCGGCATAAACGTGATGGGCTGCATGCGGATAATTTCCATTACTTCGCTGGTTGGAATTGCGTAGAGCTGACTGTCGATGAAGAAAGTCAGATACTTTTCGGTCGGAATATTCTCAACCACGGAGAATCCGCTTTTGACATTTTTAGTTTTTTTTGTGCTTTTCATGACGCTTCCTCTTTTCTGCCTTGATCACGTACCGGATTCGGAGAATCGTCCCTTTTTGGGCACGCCGAAAAAATCCCCTGTTTCCTATATCGGCATAGAAGATTAAAAAATTAGTATTTGAGGTTAAATTTATCCATTTTTTTCTTGCCCCTCCGGCGTAGGGCCGGACGGAACCGACGAAGCAGACTCCGCTCCCGGCGAGGCCTTGGGCGCATAGCCGAGAAAATAGACGTAGATATCCACAACGGCCCGGTACAGCTCCGGCGGAATCTCCGTTCCCGCGTGCAGCTGGGAAAGAAGAGTCGCGAGGGAATCATCCCGGAAAACGGGAACGTCGTTTTGGGCGGCGATATCCACAATCTGCTGGGCAACATACCCGAGGCCCGACGCTACGACCACGGGTGCCGAATCCGGGGAGGAGTCGCTGTATTTCAGGGCGGCCGCCTTTTGAAGCTTTTCAAACTGTGACATTGATGGAGCGCTTCCTTTCCTGGATTTTCTGGAGAAGAAGGCCGGGAATCTCCGGATGGTCGCTGGAGGCGACGCGGATCTCCCCGGGCGTGAACCCGTTCTGCCTCAGTATTCTGGACAGGTCGGGGACAATTTCGCCGCTTTTCCGGACGAGATTCGGAGGGCAGTTCAGGCGGATGTCCGCCCGTTTGTCCTGCAGGGAAACCGCCGCTTCAAAATACCCGAGATCCCGGATGTCGAAGGTGAGAAAGACGCCGGTGCCCTTTTGGGCGGACGGAGCGGCGCCCCCTTTTTCCCCGACCTCCTTTTTTTCCACCCAGATCTGGGCAAACATGCTGTTTCCCTGCCAGTTCACAGGGAGATACAGGTGGACGAACGGCATGTAGACGCTGCTGTCAAGAAGAAGAGAACGGCAAACCTCCTGATAGACGGCCTTTTCAAAGCCGGCCGTGTCCGTCCGGCTTCCCTGCTTGAGCAGGGAGGTCATCGCCTCGAAGAGCGGGCTTTTCGGCTGTTCCGCCTCCCCGGCGGAAAACTCTCTCCCGCACTGGGCGCGAAGCTGCTGCAGGGCGGGCTCCGGCAGGTTGAGGCTGTGCTTGCAGTAAGCGATCAGCTTGCCGAACTGCTGCTCCAGATTTTCCTTCGTGCTCACGTTCAGAATCGCCACGTTGTTCAGCAGAAGGGAGACCTCTTCGCGCATCTTCCCGTAATCGTTGGATTTGGAAATGTAACCGCTCAGGACCGGAAGGATTTCTTTTTTCAGGATGGCCAGGTCCGCGCTTACGGCGGCGCGCACCTGGACGGGATTTTTTTCGACCCCGGGGCTTTCCGGATCGAGCTTCTGTGCGGCGTTTTCACCGGTCGGCTTCTCCGGAA
>JAEWRF010000208.1 GCA_023460155.1 Bacillota bacterium
GCTCCATGCGGAGCACGGAGGCGGGAACAATTCCACTTTTTCGGCGCGGGTGCTTTCCTCCACCGGAACGGATATTTATTCTGCCATTTCTGCCGCGGTCGGTTCCCTGAAGGGGCCGCGGCACGGCGGCGCGAATCATCGCGTTATGATGATGATGAACGAGCTGATGGAGCAGGTCCGCGATTGGGAAGACGAGGACGAGGTGTCGGCTTATCTGGAAAAGGTACTGCGCGGCGAGGTCTGCGACCACTCCGGCCTGATTTACGGAATCGGCCATGCGGTTTATACGCTTTCCGATCCGCGAGCCGTTATTCTTCGGCAGAAGGCGAAAAAGCTGGCCGCCGAGCGGGGAATGCTGAAAAAGTTTGAGCTTTTTGAACGGGTGGAGCGTCTTGCTCCCGCCGTATTTGCGCGCGTGACCGGGAAAACAAAGGTGATGTGCGCCAACGTGGATTTCTATTCCGGGCTGGTCTATGAGCTCCTAGGGATCCCCAGCGACATTTACACGCCGTTGTTCGCCGTTTCCCGCATCGTAGGCTGGTGCGCGCACCGCATGGAGGAAATGGAAACCTGCGGCCGGATCATGCGGCCCGCTTATCGTTCTCTGTCGCGCAATGTTCCCTATGTGCCGATTGAAAAGAGAACCCGTGAATTTGGGGAGGGGCTGCAGTGAAAAAGGCGTGGATCGCGTTTGCCGTTACTCTGGCGGTCATTCTGCCCGCAAGAATCTATTGCATGACCACCCTGCTGGATCCGGCGACGGGTTTTTACAAAGACGGCGGAACACTGGTTCTGATCGTTTCAATTGCGCTGGCCGTCGGGGCACTGGCCTCCATCCTCCTGCTCCCGGGGAAATGGCTCCGCACGATATGGGACGGCAGGCCCGTCCGAAATCTGCCCGCCGCGGTAACCGGAGTTCTGG
The DNA here is from genome assembly GCA_023460155.1 of Bacillota bacterium. Taxonomy (GTDB): domain Bacteria; phylum Bacillota; class Clostridia; order Oscillospirales; family Acutalibacteraceae; genus Caproicibacter. The sequence goes on from JAEWRF010000208.1 coordinate 923, forward strand.
CGGGTCTGTTCCTTGCCCTGCAGTCGCTGGTCGGTTTTTCCGGCGCTTCCGGAGAAGATAATCTGGTGCTTTATTATCTCGTCTGTGCTCTGGGGATTCCCGCCGGTGCGGTGATTCTGGCGGCGGGCTACGGCCTTGCCACCGGCAAGAATGTTTTGGGCCGGCATCCTCTTGTGGCTCTTTTTCCGTCCGTCTGGGGCTGCATCATGCTGATCTATCTGTTTATCACTTTTGCTGCCATGGTCAATCTGGTGGAGAATGCCTATACAACATTTACGGTGGTGTTCCTGCTTTTATTCCTGTTTGTGCAGGCAAAATTGCTTACGGGAGTGGAAAGCGAAAAAAGTGCATCCCAGATTTATGTGGTGGGTTTCCCGGCGGCCCTTGTGGCGCTTGCCACCTCTGTGCCGGAATGCGTGATGGATTTTTCCGGGCGTACGGTGGTTCGCACTCTTCCGGCCGGTCAGCAGATCGTTTGTTTTGTGCTGTCGCTTTACGTTCTGGCGTACCTTGCGGCGCAGCAGAATACCCTTCGGCCTGTTTCCTCAGTCCTTCACAGCGGACCGGAGCCCATGCGCGAAGAAGATTCCGAAAACCCTGAAATCCGGCAGGCTGTTCCGGTTCTGCTTCCTTCCCCGGCGCAGGCGGAGGCCCGTTCCTCGGAGGCTGCGGCGGATTGGCTTGCGGAATGTGCGCAATACCTGAATGAGGCATGCGGAAGCCGTGAAAAATTCTCAGAACCTATTATTAGTCCGTTTCTGCCGACCCGGTAAGGACCTGATAGTTAATTTCTTGTCAAAACGCTTGTAAAACAGCAGAAAATGCTATAAAATAAACGGTGGAGAAATCATCAATTTTTAGGAGGTAAATTTCATGGCAATTAAAGTAGGCATCAATGGCTTTGGCCGTATCGGCCGCCTTGTGTTCCGTGCTGCCGTTGCACAGCCGGAAACATTTGAGGTTGTCGGCATCAACGATCCGTTTATCGACGTTGATTATATGGTGTACATGGTTAAATATGACACCATGCACGGTCATTTTGACGGTGACGTAAAGGCCGAAAACGGCAAACTGGTCGTCAACGGCAAGGCGATCGAAGTTTTCGCAGAGAAAGATCCTTCCCAGATTCCGTGGGGCAAGATCGCTGCGGAGTATGTAGTAGAGTCCACCGGTGTTTTCACCAGCACGGACAAGGCTTCCGCTCATATCAAGGCCGGCGCAAAGAAAGTCGTCATTTCCGCTCCTGCTAAGGATGATACCCCGACTTTTGTCTGCGGCGTTAACCTTGACATGTACAATAAGGACATGAAGGTCGTTTCGAACGCTTCCTGCACAACCAACTGCCTGGCTCCGCTGGTCAAGGTTGTTAACGACAAGTTCGGAATCGTCGAAGGCCTCATGACTACGGTTCATTCCACAACCGCTACCCAGAAGACGGTTGACGGTCCTTCCATGAAAGACTGGAGAGGCGGCCGTTCTGCTGCCGGCAACATCATCCCCTCCACGACCGGCGCTGCAAAGGCTTGCGCTCTTGTTATTCCGTCCGTTAAGGGCAAGCTGACCGGCATGTCCATGCGTGTTCCGACCCTGGACGTTTCCGTTGTCGACCTGACCTGCAGCCTGAAGACTCCGACCACCTACGACGAGATCTGCAAGGCGATCAAAGATGCTTCCGAAGGCGAGCTGAAGGGAATCCTCGGCTACACGGAGGACATGGTTGTTTCTTCCGATTTCCTCGGTGACGCACGTACTTCCATCTTCGATGCGAAGGCCGGCATCATGCTGAACGACCACTTTGTCAAGCTGGTTTCCTGGTACGACAATGAGTGGGGCTACAGCAACAAGGTCCTCGAGCTCATCAAACACATGAGCAAAGTCGACCACGAATAATTGAATTTTCAAAAGCCCTGCGGCGCAAGCCGCAGGGCTTTTCTTTTTGTGCAGTAAATCCCCCGGTGGTGGAGGGAAGAACGGAAAAGTTCTCGCTTCGAGTTCCTTTTTATCTCAATTCTCCATTTAAATTGGATCAACTCTGAAAAGACAAAAAAATCTTCCTATAAATCTTAGGAAAAATACCAATAAGGAAGGGTTTCGACAAAATATTTCTAATTTGGAAGCTATGTAAATAATTGGAAACTATAATGTCTTTATAGCTGGATTTTTATTCGGCCGGCCGGTAGTTGCTTGGGGAAAGCGCACACCGAATGCGGTACAACGGGTTCCTTAATTGAAAACATGGGAGGGAAGGGAAAGCGAAGGCAGGAAACCGGCAAAATCTTGAATGTTGAGGTGAACAAAAAGAACATGAATGTTTCGAAAAAAGCTCTGTCGCTATTGCTCTCGATTTCGATGGTGGTCACTTCCTTTGTCGGAACCGGTGTGTTCGCGGCGGACGGCGGCAATGCAGCTTGTGACAGCAACTTCGACAGCGGAACCTATTACCACTTTCATATCACCGATTCTCAGTCGCAGGAAGGCGCTGTGACACTGACGGGGGTGGAACAAGGAGCTCCGAACAACTACTACGCCATTCCGACGGAAGTTGACAGTCAGGAGAATGGAACCTACACCTACAAGGTGAACGCCGTCGACCATGATGCGTTCGCGAACGCGGGAGCGAGCGAGATTTCCTACGGGGAATATTTTGCAAAAACCGACAACATGGTGGGTGGTTCTGTCGGCATCTACAAGGACAGCGCGAATAACGATGTTTATGCAGTCGCTTTTCCGGATGACGGCTACAGAGTTAACAAATGGCTTGACAACACGTATGGTAACGAAATTACAGACCAGTACAAACAAATCAGCGGAAAAGATTTCAGCGGAATTAAGCTGACTGCCGGAGAGGAGGTTGCGGTAACATTCACGAACCTTATCGAAACGCGGGATTTTGATGAGAGAGATAATTATGCCGAAATCGAAGCAGGCAGATATCAATTTAACTACGCCGGGAAGTCCGGCCTTACATGGTCGATCGTGAAGGATGCGAACGGCAAGGAACTGACCAGCGCGCAGGGTGTCCTGAGCATCAGCGGCGATATTATCACGGTCAATTCAAACAAGGTCGGCGAGCGGGTGCTTCTGCAGGCGGTAGACCCTGAGGATTCGACAAAGGTTTACTTTGTCAGGGTTGAGGTAAGCGGCAATCAGCCGGAACTGTCTCTCCAGCCGAAATCCGGCCCGCTGGACGCCCCCTTGTTTGTCGGCGACAGCACCGACTTTACGGTGTCAACAAACGACCAATCAACCCCGGACTATACGGTTACCTTTAACGGGAGCAAAACGAGTAAGTATCTGAAGGTTACAAAGCAGGACAAAACCGGGTTCACGGTTACTGCGGTCAGCGGCATCCCAAATGTCCCGGTAACCGTAACTATCGTTGTCTCTGCGAAAAATTATCAGCCCAGTCGTTGGAACAGAGTTACAGTTCTGTACAGAGGGCTGACGATCAACGGGACAAGCTTTTTCTACCCCAACCCCGACACTTCGTCCGCGACATTTACGGCCGCAGCAAGCGATACGGGTGCATTGGTTTCAGATGTAACCTGGAGCTCCAGCAACGACAGTGTAGCGTCGGTGGCGGCCGACGGTAAGGTCACCGCTAAGGCGGTTGGCTGGACTGTTATTAAAGCAACCTCTGTCTCCAGCGGTTATGTCGGCAGGAAGACTGTCTATGTCGGCGATTCCGCAATGGCTCCGTTCTCCTATTCCTTTGATAACGGCGACTATACGGACGTTCCGGCAGATCAGCTGTCAATTGACGGAATCCTGTATCAGAATGAGGACAACGACGACGCGCCGGACCTCGGTCCAGTTGTTCAGGAAGGCTACTATTATGACAACGATCTCGGCTTCAGCTCGGGCACGAATTTCAATGTGAAGCTTCCGGTCAAGTCCGACGGCTACAGTTTTTCCGCAGCTGCAAGCGGCGAGAAGGAACATGGCAGCACAAGCACTTACGACTATAAGAAAGTGATACTTTCCAAGGACGTTACAGTGAGCAGCGCCGATTCCGGCAATTCGACGATCATCACAATTCCGGTTTCGGAGTTCAGTTCCTACCCGGATCTTTCCATTTATGCAAGACCGAAGAGCGGTATCACCTATGAGTGGAGCGTATCAGTAGGAGGGGAATGCACGGACGATCCGCAGAAGTGGAATTTCGACCGTGCGGGTACCTATACGTACACTGCCGCCAGCGGCAAGACCTTTACCTTCAGCGACGATGGGACGTTCTATCTGGGCACGGATAAACAAGTGGTGAAAAATCAGATCATCACGGACCGCTATAATCTCAGTTATCAGGAAACTTTGGTGTATTCCTTCGACGATACACCCTTTGTGAAGGAAATCCGGGCGGAGGTACCCAAGGCCAATCCTACGGAATCCTGGGTCTGGACCGGTGAAGACACGGATTATTACGATTGGCAATATGATGATTCCAACGGCCCGGCATTTGTAGATTATGAGAATTGCACCGATGGTTCCAATAATGATGTCTATACCCTGAACGGTAATTCCCCGACACCGTCCCATCCGACGGATAACGGCGGCTCATCCACTACAACCGTTACAACCCCAACTTCGCCGGAGACCGCAGCGCCCGGCACAACAACTACAACTCAGAGCCCAACCGGCGCAGCAACGGTCACCTATGTCACAGTTGCTTCCGCACCGGTTGTGAATGGAAGCACCTGTTCGGTCAGCACCTCTGTCCCTGCTGATGCTGCGGCGGCTGCCGCGGCGGCCGGTACGGCGGCACACCCCGCTACGCTGGCGGTTCAGCTTCCGGTCAGTGCTCTGGTCGCTCAGTTGGCAGCGCCGGTGCAGACGGTTGCTTTGTCCGTGAGCGCTCCTACCAGCGTTGTATACGGAACAGCCAGCAACGTTGTTGTGAGTATTCCGCTGGATTCGACGGTGCTTCAGGCTGCCCAGGCTGCGAAAAAGGACCTGAAGGTTACGGTTCTTGACGCAGCGACCGGGCTGCCTGCTTACACCTGGACCTTCACAGGCGCTTCTCTCGCCGGAGCAACTGCTTTGACATCCATCAATCTCGCAATGAGGACCCTGACCACTACGCTGGATGCCGGTGTGAGCGGCGCTCTCCCGACTGCCGTACATGGTGCGGTTTTGGCCTTTGCCAACAACGGCGAACTGCCGGGACGCGCATCGGTGAGCGTTTATGTCGGCGATCAGGGCTTTGTTCCCGGTCAGCAGGCATTCCTGTATTATTACAATGAAGAGACCGGCGCACTGGAGACGACCGATAATCCTCCGATTATAATCGACGCCCAAGGCGACGCCCAGATTGGAGTCACGCACAACTCCAAGTATGTCCTGCTGCCGAAGCAGGTAGCAGCCGTGACTCCGATAAAGCTGGATACGGGCAAAAAGCTTTCGGTGAAAGCGAGCCAGTCCTATTTATTTAAAGTGACGGCCTCCCAAAAGCCGACCTTTGCTTCCGGCAACAACGCCGTCTTTACGGCGTCCTTAGTCGGTTCCAAAGGAAACAATTATTTCTTCAAGGTGACTGCCGTCGGTAAGGTCGGCAGCAGTACCGGGTTCTACGTGAACGACGAGAAAAAGCCGCGCACGGTGGCAACCATCGTAAAATAAAGAGCAAAAGTATTCTGCAGGCGGCGGTCCGGTTTTCCGGACCGCCGCCTTTTTGTTCCTTCCTTGGTCTGCCGGCTCCTGTGCCTCCTGCGGAAGCGGAGAAATCCGTCAAATAATACAGGAATCGACAGAACCGCTATGCTATGATAAAGATGCTACAGAAAAGAAATTCAGCTTTTTGTAACAAAGAATACAAAAAAACAAATATTTTGATGGGAATCATGCTGAAATATCACCAAATTACTTGATATTTTAGCAATTTGTGATATGATAGCGTTAAACAGGCAGCACACCGAAAGGGAGTTGTTCGAATGCAGAAGACGGATCACATCAATGACGAAAACCTGCCTCTTTACCTGTTTCATCAGGGAACGAACTGTAAGGCATATGAATACATGGGTGTACATAAAACCGTTCGCGAAGGCCAGGAATGCATGGCCTGCCGCGTTTGGGCGCCCAACGCGAAAGCGGTGTCCGTCGTAGGCGATTTCAACGGGTGGGATACTGAAAAAAACCCGATGGAAAGCACGGGGGGAATCTGGGAATGTTTTCTTCCGTTTGCGCTCAGGCAGTTTGACAATTACAAATTCGCGGTGGAAACCCCGGAAGGGAAAACGGTCCTGAAGGGCGACCCGTATGCGTTTCACTGTGAGATGCGCCCCGGGAGCGCCTCCAAGTATTACGATCCCGACGGATATGACTGGAAGGACGACGCATGGCAGCGCCGGAAAGCGGACAAACCGCATTACAGCCAGCCGGTGAACATTTATGAGATTCACCCGGGTTCCTGGCGCCGTTTTTCGGACGGGAACGTTTTTTCCTACGAAAAGCTGGCCGACGAACTGGTGCCCTATGTTAAGGAAATGGGCTACACGCATATCGAGCTGATGCCGGTGACGGAGTATCCGTTTGATGGCTCCTGGGGGTATCAGGTAACCGGGTATTTTGCCCCAACGTCGCGCTACGGCGACCCGAGGCAGTTGATGAGCTTTGTGGAAAAATGCCACGAAGCGGGCATCGGGGTCATTATGGACTGGGTTCCCGCACATTTCCCGAAGGATGAGTACGGCCTTGCGCGGTTCGACGGAACGCCCTGCTACGAATACGCCGACCCCCGCAAGGGGGAGCACAAGGACTGGGGCACGCTGGTGTTCGACTACGGCCGGAACGAGGTGGTCAGCTTCCTGATTTCCAGCGCGGTTTTCTGGCTGGAAAAATACCACATCGACGGGATCCGCGTGGACGCGGTCGCTTCCATGCTGTACCTGGATTACAGCCGGAAGGACGGGGAATGGCTGCCGAACCGGAACGGCGGCAAGGAAAACCTGGAGGCGGTGGCGTTTTTACAGCGCCTGAATGAAAGCGTGTTCCGCCTGTTCCCCGAGGTAATGATGATCGCGGAGGAATCCACCTCCTGGCCGATGGTTTCCAAGCCGACCTACTGCGGCGGTCTCGGCTTCAACTACAAGTGGAACATGGGCTGGATGAACGACATGCTGCACTACCTGTCGCTGGAGCCGGAATACCGGAAATTCAACCATGATAATTTAACTTTTTCATTTTTTTACGCGTTTTCGGAAAACTACATCCTGCCGATTTCCCATGACGAGGTGGTTCACGGGAAATCCTCCCTGATGAATAAGCTGCCGGGAAGCTATGAGCAGAAATTCGAGGGCGTGCGCGCATTCCTCGGCTACATGATGGCTCACCCCGGGAAAAAGCTGATCTTTATGGGGACGGAGTTCGGCCAGTTCATCGAGTGGAATTATGAAAAGGAGCTCGACTGGTCGCTGCTGGATTACGAGCAGCACCGGAAGCAGAAGCAGTTTTTCCACGACATCAATCATTTTTATCTGGATTCCCCGCCTCTGTGGGAGGTGGACTTTTCCTGGGAAGGGTTTGCGTGGATTTCCAATGACGATTACACCCAAAGCGTCATCGCCTTCCGCAGGATCGACAAATCCGGAAAAGATCTGATTGTGGTCTGTAACTTTTTGCCGGTCCGCAGGGATCAATACCGGATCGGCGTTCCCGAGGCCGGAATTTATGCCGAGGTTTTTTCCACCGACCGGGCGGAATACGGCGGCAGCGGCCTTTCCAACGGGGACAGCATCAAAACCGAAGTTTTGCCGATGCACGGGTGCGGGCAGTCGGTCAGCCTGACGCTGCCGCCCCTTTCCACGATCTTTTTGAAGTGCAGAAGGCATAAGCCGAAACCGACCAAGGCTGGAACCGAGACCACCGCGCGGAAGCGGGAAACCGGGAAGAAAAACGCCCGGGCCAGGAAAGAGGGAGTATAAATGTTGCCGAAACAGGAAGTTGTAGCAATGCTGTTGGCGGGCGGCCAGGGGAGCCGGCTGGGGGTTCTGACGAAGAATCTCGCGAAGCCTGCCGTCCCGTACGGCGGAAAGTACCGTATCATCGATTTTCCGCTGTCCAATTGTGTGAATTCCGGAATAGAAACCGTCGGCGTGCTGACCCAGTATCAGCCGCTGGTGCTCAACGAGTACATCGGCAACGGCCAGCCGTGGGACCTCGACAGCATGAACGCCGGGGTGCGGGTTCTTCCGCCGTATCAGCGCAGCCGGAAGTCCGACTGGTACAAGGGCACCGCAAACGCGATTTATCAGAATATTCCGTTTATTGAGCGCTATAATCCCGACTATGTCGTGGTGCTGTCCGGTGACCACATTTACAAGATGGATTATTCCAAAATGATCGCCTGGCACAAGGAAAAAGAGGCGGACTGCACGATCGCGGTGCTGGAGGTCCCGATGGAGGAGGCCTCCCGCTTCGGAATCATGAACACGAACACGGACGATTCCATCTACGAGTTCGATGAAAAGCCGAAAGTGCCGAAAAGCAATCTTGCATCGATGGGGATTTACGTTTTCACCTGGAGCAAACTGCGTAAATATCTGGAGGCCGACGAGGCAAACCCGAAGTCTTCAAACGATTTCGGCAAGGACGTTCTGCCCGCTATGCTGAATGCGGGGGAGCGCATGTTTGCCTATCATTTTGACGGATACTGGAAGGATGTCGGAACGGTTGACAGCCTCTGGGAATCCAATATGGATCTTTTAAACCCGAAGATTCCGCTCGACCTCAACGAGGAGAGCTGGAAGATTTATTCCCGCAACCCCGTTATGCCGCCGCATTACATCGCCAAGGGGGCGAAGGTACAGAATTCGCTTGTGGCCGAAGGCTGCAACGTTTACGGCGAGATCGATTTCGCCGTGTTGTTTTCCGGCGTTTACATCGCGCCTGGCGCGGTGGTGCGCGATTCCATCATCATGCCGAACACGCGCATCGAGGAGAACGCGGTCGTGCAGTACGCGATCGTCTCCGAAAACTGCGTCATCGGACGGGACGCCGTGGTCGGCGCGCGGCCGGAGGACATCATGAACAAGGACGAGTGGGGCGTCTCCGTGGTGGGGGACGGCTGTGTGATCGCTCCCGGTTCGGTGGTACCGCCGAAGGCGATGATCGACGCGGAGAAACTTACGGAGGAGGCTGTGAAAAATGCGCGGAAATAATGTGCTGGGCCTGATTTTTTCCAATATCCACGAAGAAAAGGTCCGCGAACTGACCGAACTGCGCACCATGGGCTCCGTTCCGTTCGGCGGGCGGTACCGCCTGATTGATTTTCCTCTTTCCAACATGGTGAATTCCGGCATCAACAAGGTCGGCGTCATCACAAAGAGCAATTACCAGTCGCTGATGGACCATCTCGGCTCCGGCAAGGCGTGGGATCTTTCCCGCAAGCGCGAGGGGCTTTATATCCTGCCGCCGTTCGGCTCCGACTCGAACCTGACGAACAGCCGGGTGGAGTCGCTTTCCTCCGTTCACATGTTCCTGTCGAACTCCAAGGAGGATTTCGTCCTGCTGACGGACAGCGACGTCGTCTGCAACATTGATTTCCGGGACGTGATCTCCTTCCATGTGAAGAACAACGCCGATATCACGCAGGTGTACCGCTTCGGCAAGCTGCCGGAGAAAATCAGCGACCCGGCCGTGTTCACCATTGATCCGGACGGGCGCGTGCGGGATATGCTGATCAATCCGAAGACCGAGGGCGAATGCAACTACGGCATGGGCATGATCCTGATCCGGCGCGAGCTGCTCATCAAGCTGGTGTCGGACTGCGTCAGCCGGAACCTTTATAATTTCAAGCGCGACCTGCTGCAGCGGAATATCGCGGCCTTCCGCGTATTCGGCTATGAGTTCAGCGGCTTCGCGCAGCTGATCTGCTCCACCGGTTCCTATTTTGAGGCTAATATGGCTTTGATGCTGCCCACCGTGAGGACTCAGCTGTTCAATCCGGTGCGCCCCATTTACACGAAGGTACGCGACGATATGCCCGCGCGCTACGGGCTCGGCTCCTCCGTTTCCAATTCTCTGATCGCCGACGGCTGCGTGATCGAGGGAGAGGTGCGCAACAGCGTCCTGTTCCGCGGCGTGCATGTAGGCAAGGGAACGGTTGTGGAAAACTGCGTCATCATGCAGGACAGCGTCATCCGGCCAAACTGCCGCCTGAATTACGTGATTATGGATAAGGATGTCACCATCAAAAACGACCGGTCCCTGTTCGGGTTCGAGTCGTATCCGGTCTTTATCAGCAAGGGCAGCGTGGTCTGAGAAAGCGCTGCCGTGTGCTCCGTTCGGCCGGGGGTTCAGATAATAGCAGGAACAGAGAAAACGTAAGGGGGTATTTTCATGAAAGTTTTGTACTGTACGAGCGAGGCCACTCCGTTTGCAGCAACGGGTGGGCTGGCCGAGGTCGCCGGTTCCCTTCCGCAGGCGCTTCGGCTTCGGCTGATCGGCTGCCGCGTCGTAATGCCGCTTTATGAGGACATTCCGCAGGAACTAAAGGATAACATGAAATTTGTTACCAGTCTTTCTGTTCCTGTCGCATGGCGCAGACAGTACTGCGGCGTGTTTGAAACGCGCGTCGGCGGCGTTATTTTCTACCTGATCGACAACCAGTACTACTTTAAGCGCCACGGCCTGTACGGCCACTACGATGACGCCGAGCGCTTTGCGTTTCTTTCCCGCGCTGCGCTGGAAATGCTCCCCGCAATCGATTTCAAGCCGGACATTATTCACTGCAACGACTGGCAGACTTCCCTTGTGCCCGTGTATTACAGCATTTTCTATGCTTCAAATGAATGGTACAGCGGGATTAAAACGGTGCTGACGGTCCATAATATCCATTATCAGGGCAAATACGGGAAAGAACTCATCGAGGATGTTCTCGGCATCCCGAAAACCTCGATCTCCCTTCTGGAATACGGCGGCTGCGTCAACATCCTCAAGGGTGCAATTGAATGCGCCAACCGCGTCACAACGGTCAGCCCGACCTACGCGGAGGAAATTCTGGATCCGTGGTACTCCTACGGGCTGGAGGGGATTCTCCGTGAGCGCCGCTGGAAGCTTTCCGGCATTCTGAACGGAATCGACACGGGGGTTTACAATCCGGAGACCGACCCGGACCTTTACGCGAACTATTCCGCCGACGATCCCTCCGGCAAGGCGAAGAACAAGGCACAGCTGCAGGAGCGTCTGAATCTGGATCAGAACCCCGGCGTGCCGCTGATCGGCATGGTGACCCGCATGGTCTCCCAGAAGGGGCTTGACCTGGTGCGGGAGATGCTCGACCGTCTGATGCAGACAACAAACGCGCAGTTTGTTATTCTCGGCTCCGGGGACGCGGAGTACGAGCAGTTCTTCCAGGAGATGCAGGAGAAGTACCCGGGCAGAGTTTCTGCCTGCTTCGGTTTTCTCCCCGAGCTTTCCCGTAAAATCTATGCGGCGAGCGACATCTACCTGATGCCTTCGAAGAGCGAGCCGTGCGGGCTTTCGCAGATTATTGCGCTTCGCTACGGTTCCGTTCCGGTCGTGCGCGAAACCGGCGGCCTGAAGGATACCATCCGGGACAGCGGCGACGGAGAAGGCTACGGCTTCACATTTAAGACCTACAACAGCGGCGACATGCTCTACGCGGTGCAGCGCGCGCTGAAGGGATATGAGGATCCGGAAGGTTGGAGGGTTCTGGTTCAGCGCGCCATGCGGTGCGATTTCAGCTGGGGCCGTTCCGCCAACGAGTATATCAGGCTCTACCGTGAGCTGCTGAAGGAAGGCTGACCGACGTTTGAAGGCCTGCCGCGGATCGCCTGCGGCAGGTTTTCGCTTTTTTAAGCGGGAGGTTCCCTATGGGAAAGAAATTTTTGGTTGGAGTTCTGGCTGTGGCCTTTGCGGCGGCCGCAGTGTACGGCGTGTATCGGGTGACGGACCGGATGCTGACCGTTTATTTTTCGTCCGAAGCGGCGCCGTCTTCGGTTTCCCGAAGCGGGATCACCTCATCCTCCTCTTCCTCTGTGCCGTCGTCCTCCTCGGCTTCCTCCGGGAGTGTTTCGTCGGCGAATGCTTCTTCCGCGCTGCCCCCCGCCGTTCTTCCGGGAATTTTCAGTGATTATGCCGATCAGGCACAGAGCCGTCTCTCCCAGATGACGCTGAAAGAGAAGGTTGGACAGGTGTTCCTTTTCACCTGCCCGTCCTCCGGCCAGATATCTACGATCGACACCTGCCAGCCCGCCGGATATTGCCTCCTTGCGAAGGATTTCCAGGATAAAACCGCTCAGGAGGTAAAGAAAACGCTCGCTTCCTACCAGAACTCCAGCAAGGTGCCGATGCTGCTTTGCTGTGACGAGGAAGGGGGCACGGTCGTACGGATCAGCCAGTTCCCGGCGCTGGCACCGCACAAGTTTGTCTCCCCGCAGGAAGTTTTTGCCTCCGGCGGCATGGCCGCTGTTACTGCGGACACCGTTAAAAAGGCGCAGCTTTTAAAATCGCTTGGCCTGAACCTGAACCTTGCGCCGGACTGCGACGTTTCCACGAATCCGAATGATTTTATCAATGCGCGTTCCTTCGGCAAAAACGCCGTCCAGACCGCACAGTTTGTGGCTGCGTCGGTGGCGGCGTATCAGTCGCAGGGCCTTTCCTGCACGCTGAAGCATTTCCCCGGCTACGGGAACAACGCGGACACGCACACCGGCGTCGCGCGGGACGAGCGGAGTTACCAGTCCTTCCAGCAGTCGGATTTCCTGCCGTTTGAGGCGGGGATCAAGGCCGGGGCGCCCTGCGTGATGGTCTGCCACAATATTGTAGAATGCATGGACGCGAAGCGCCCGGCTTCCCTTTCACCGCAGGTACACGACATTCTGCGCAACGCGCTTGGTTTTACGGGAGTGATTGTCACGGACTCCCTTTCCATGCAGGCGGTAAAAGACTATGCAAACGGCCAGAACCCCTGCGTAGAGGCTTTCCTGGCCGGGAACGACCTGCTCCTGACCTCCGACAACGTCGAGGGCTTCAACGCCCTGTACGCCGCCGTACAGAAGGGAACGGTCAGCGAAAAGCGCCTGAACGCATCCGTCCTCCGCATCCTTGCATGGAAATATCAGGCCGGGATTCTTAAATGATCCACTGCCAGAGCTTTGGGTATTTAATCAGCGCTAAAATAAAAAGGTGCAGCGGGTAAAAAATGTAGAATGCCCATTTGGAGTACCGACCGCCGCCGCGTTTTTGGTTGTACAGGGAGAGAATCGGCAGACACAGCAGCACCGCGAGCTGGAACAGTTCCTGCCAGATGGGATAGCCGGCGCCGACATCCGAAAGCGTCATCAGCAGTACCATAATTGAAGCTGCGAAGGCGAAATTCAGCGCCTGCTTCCGGAAATTTCCGCGGTTGGTCCAGAAGATCAGGGTGAAGATCACGTCGAAGCACATCCAGTCCCCAAACATGGAGAGCAGGCAGAGCCCGATGATGGCAAGCGACCGCAGCGTGCCGTTTTCAATCCGCTCATAGGCGACGACGGCGAGCAGGCTTAAAAACAGCGTGAAAATCACGCTGAAGCCGCACGCTTTGATCTGAGGGGCGAGACTGCCCGTTTCAAAAAGCTGATAGGGAATTTGAGCAATCACCGCGAAAACGCCGAGGCGAAGCAGGTATTTTTTCACGCTCCGGGTGTGCGCGTAGCCCTCCGCGATGAAATAGCACATGGTCGGCCCGGTGATGCGGCCGATGATGTGCATGATCTGCCCCAGGGCGGAGTAGGTGGGTACGAACCCCCACGCGATATGGTCGGTCAGCATCGCCGCGATGGCGATCCATTTGATCGCATTGCCGCTCAGACCGCGGCGGGGGAGCGCCTTTTCGGATAAGATGGATGCGGTCATCGGTTTTCACGCCTTTCCCGTTTCAATAAAAAATCCGGAGCGCGGTTCTGCGCTTCGGATTTTCCTGCACCTTTCGGACCGCGCCCGCGTTGGCAAAGCGCCGCGCCCGTGCTATAATCTATTTGGACTGCCGCTTTACCCCCATGCGCTGCTCCGAGTTCTGAATCAGGTTGAACAGGGAAGAAGCGAACAGCGGATAATCGCGGGAAAGTTTTTCAGGGGAAAGAGAGGGCAGCGCGTCCTTTGATACCCCTTCCATATTCTCGACCCGGTCCCCGTCCAGCAGACACAGGGCGTTGGAAAACGAGATTTCCTGCGCCGCTCCGGAGCGTCCGAAGCTCAGGCGGTGAGGAACCGCAAACAGGCCCTGCGGATTTTTGGGGTCGGCGGAATAAAGCATCCGGAAGACCCGGTAAACGCTGAGATTCAGGTAGGCCGAAATCTCGTTGGTCAGGCTTTTGCTTGAGCAGGTCTGCAAAAGGCTGAAAATAATATTGAGGGAGTTTGCAATCAGCTTTTTGTTGAGCACAGGCAGAAGGCTTCCCTTCAGCACGTTTTCCTTGCCCATGGAGTCCGGCTCCGGAATATCGTCCACCGAAATGGTCGCTCCGCTCCGCTGCGGAGTTCTGCCCAGCAGGTAGTCGCAGGAAACGCTGTAATAATCGGCGACCTTCACCACAAAGTCAAGTCCGCATTCCCGGATTCCCTTCTCATAGTGCGACAGCAGCGCCTGTGACACGCCCAGATCCTCCGCCGCCTTTTTCTGGCTCAAGCCGCGTTCCTTACGCAGCAGCGTGATGATTCTGGAAAAATTGTTGTTCATCTGCAACTCCCCTGTCGAAATAAGCAGTATTAACGTCTTGTAAATTATATAACAGTTATAACGTCTTGTAAAGACGCTACATCTCGTGCTTTCCCATGCCGCTCTCTCTGCATCTTGAATCGCGGCCGGGAAGAGAAAAAAAGGAGTATTTCCATGAAATCCTACACCATCCACCTGATCCGCCACGGAATCACGAAAGGGAACGAGGAGGGCCGCTACATTGGGAGGACCGATCTGCCGCTGAGTGAAAACGGCGCCGCGCAGCTGAGAAGGCTTCGCAGAGCGGGGGGGTATCCCCAGGCGCAGGCGTATTTCACCGGCCCGCAGAAGCGGTGCCTGGAAACCCTCAGGCTCCTGTACCCGGAGTCGAAGCCGATCGTGATCGACGGGTTCCGCGAATGTGATTTCGGCGACTGGGAGGGGAAGACCGCTGAAGAGATTGCGGCCGGCG
>JAEWRF010000209.1 GCA_023460155.1 Bacillota bacterium
ATAGAATAAAAAGGAAATAATTGAATGTGAAGGCGATCAGTGAAATGAAAAAAACAGTCTTTTCCTTATTCCTTGTGCTGTCAATGGCCTTTTTGTCCGTATTCCCGGCGGCTGCCGCAGTGAATAAGCCCGTTCCTGCTCTCAGCAGCACGGAGCTGGAACTGCAGGTTTCCGACAGCGCTCAGCTGAACGCTTCTCTCGGTGGGGCCGATGTGACGGGGGGCCTGCTCTGGACTTCTGACACGCCGTCCGTGGTTGTGGTAAGCCGCGGAACGGTCCGCGCGGTGGCTCCGGGCATGGCCAGAGTGACGGCGACGACGGGCGACGGCAGAAACGCAAGCTGCACTGTGCGGGTTGCCCTGAAGGGAATCGACGTTTCCAGCTATCAGGGAGCAATCTCCTGGAGCGACGTCAAAAGCAGCGGGATCGGCTTTGCCATTCTGCGCGACGGATACGGCGACGAGGACCCTGAGAACCAGACGGATTCCATGTTTGCAGCAAACTATGACGGCGCCGTCGCGGCGGGAATCAAAGTCGGCGTTTACCATGTGAGCTATGCCCTTACCACGGACGACGCGGTCAAGGAAGCTAATCTGTGCCTGAGCATATTAAACGGCCGTCATCTTGATTATCCGGTATTCCTGGATGTGGAACCCGACCCGTCAAATAAAACGGGTCAGGCTTCCCTGACGAACGATCAGCTGAGCGCAATGGCCGCGGCCTTCTGCAGTGCCATCCAGAACGCGGGTTATCAGGCGGGAGTATACAGCACGGATGATATTCTGAGCAAGCGCCTGACCGGCTCCGTTCTGGCTCCCTATTCCAAGTGGGTGGCGAATCCCGATGCGGCAAAACCGACGTATACCGGATACTCGCTCTGGCAGTATTCCCAGCAGGGAGCCGTTGCCGGCATTGCCGGAGCGGTCGATCAGGATAACTCCTACCGCGATTATCCGAATCCGGCTCCCGCGCCTATGGATATCTCCATCCTGTCCGACAGCCCGGCATCTCTGACCCTGACGAAGGGCAAGACTTATTCCTTTAAGTTTACGCCGAACGGAATTTCCGGCACCCCGTCGTTCCAGAGCGGGAATGCGGGAGCGGTCCGGATCGTATCCTCCGTTCAGGCAGGTGGAAGTTACTTTGTCAAAATTTCCGCAGTGGGGAAGGGGAGTACGTCTCTCTATTCTGTGCTGCCCGGTCAGAAGCCCGTGCGCCGTTGCGTCGTGACCGTACAGTGACTGAAACGACGCTGCAACGATAGCAGAAAATGCGTGGAACCATTCTAATTAGCGCATAAAATTATGAGGCGAACGATGAAAGTCGTTCGCCTCATGCGTTTCTAAAAGATATTTTCCTGTGCCATCTTTTCATCGATCGCTTCCACACGGTCCTAACACGCCCACTTTATGGTTGAAGATTCGAATATCTCAAAAGAATTATCGATTAAGCTATTGACTTTCAGGTCTATTGAGTATAGACTTAAAGCATCAGGTCGATAAACAATAGACCAAGGAGGATCAATGTATGAGTGATTATAAGCTTGCTCAAAGTGAAGCAAAATTTGCCGATTTAATCTGGCGATACGAACCGATTGGGTCCGGTGAATTGGTAAAGCTGTGTGAAAAAGAAATGAGTTGGAAAAAGTCCACTACTTACACGGTTCTCAAAAAACTGTGTGAGAAAGGCATCTTTCAAAATGAAAATGCGGTTGTATTCTCCTTAATAAAAAAGGATGAGTTTTATGCCGGACAAAGCAGGCGCTTCGTGGAGGATACCTTCGGCGGTTCCCTTCCTAAATTTCTCACAGCTTTCATCGGCGGCAAGAAGCTCAACGACCGCCAGGCCGAGGAGCTAAAAAAATTGATTGATGAACACAAGGAGGGATAAATATGACAGACGGATTCCTTACAATTTTGAATATGAGCCTGACCGCCGGCTATGTAATTCTATTCATTCTTCTCATTCGGCTGCCACTGAAAAAGGCTCCGAAGGTCATTTCCTATGCTCTCTGGAGTGTTGCGGCTTTCAGGCTCATATGTCCCTTTTCATTTAAAAGTATTCTGAGCCTCATCCCCATGAACACCTCGCCGATTCCACAGAATATCATGTATCAGCAGATACCGCAAATTAACAGCGGAAATACCGCCGTAGACAATTTTGTGAATCGTTTTCTGCCCCCGCCTGTTGCGACACAAAGTGCGAATCCCTTGCAAACCTGCACACAGATCGGCGCATATATCTGGCTTTTGGGTATTGCCGTTATGCTTATTTACAGTGTCGTTTCGGTGCTGATCTTAAAAAGCAGCCTGAAAAGGGCACGGCTTCTTGAGGGCAATCTTTACGAAGCCGACAATCTGAAAACGCCCTTCGTGCTGGGTGTATTCAGACCGAGAATTTTCATTCCCGCAGGACTGTCGGAAGAAGAAAAAAACTATATCATCCGACATGAACAAACACACATTCACAGGCTTGACCATATCATAAAGCCCTTTGCCTTTTTGGTTCTGAGTATCCATTGGTTTAATCCGCTGGTATGGATCGCCTTTGTTCTTATGAGCACAGATATGGAGCTTTCCTGCGACGAGCGTGTGCTAAAGGAAATGGGCGTAAATATCAAAAAAGCCTATTCTGCATCGCTTTTATCGTTGGCGACAGAAAAGCGTATTATAAACGGCTGTCCCGTTGCCTTCAGCGAGGGAAACGTTCGAGGCCGCATTAAAAATGTGCTGAATTATAAAAGACCAGCTTTTTGGGCTATGACAGCGGCTGTAATTGCTGTTATATGTGTCGGCATTGGACTCATTGCCAATCCGAAGGAAATTGCAGTGAATAAAAACAACTCTTTAGACGCAATATATTGTCAATTAGGAAAGTCATCGGTTGATCCGAATGTTTATACCATTACGGCGGTTCCCAGCCGGATAAATGTTTATACCCTTACGGCGGTCCCCAACCGGAAAAATGTTTATACCATTACGGATGTCCCCAACCAGATAAATGTTTGTACCGTTACGGCGGTCCCTAACCGGAAATCAGATATTCAGAAATAGCGGTGTTAAATATTCGAAAACCCCGGATTTTGGCATGATGAAGCGATGAACATACTGGCCCGGCGATGATCTGAGATAAAAAAGCAGACGCCCTCTCACAGAAGTGTGAAAGGATGTCTGCTTTTTTATTGTCCCAAACCGGTTGCTGCTCGGCTCAATGTCGCTATGGGCTTTCTTTGTCTGCTCAGTAATACCGCATGCTGGAGACGACGCGCCCCAGAATTTCCACCTGCGGCACAATAATCGGCTTCATTGTCGGATTTTCAGGCTGCAGTCGGTAATGGCCCTTTTCTTTGAAAAAACGTTTGACGGTTGCCTCGTCGTCGATCATGGCCGCGACAATTTGTCCGTTTTCCGCATAAGAGGTCTGCTCTACAACGACAATATCGCCGTCGCGGATTCCCACGTCGATCATCGAAGTCCCCCTGACCCGCAGTGCGAACAGGTCGCCGCCTTGGCGTTCGTTCCGCGGCAGATAACCGACAAAATCGTCCAGATTTTCCACGGCCGTGATGGGAACGCCTGCCGCGATATTGCCGAGCAAAGGAACCTGCATGACCGGCCCGGTTTCCCGCCTGGGCAATTCCCTCAGCCTCGCCTGCGGACGCTCATATTCCATGAGGTCGCCCGGCTGGCAGTGGAGAATGCCGCACAGGGTCGCGATTGCGTCCGTCGTAACGCTTTTTCCTTCGCGCAGCTTCTGCAGAGTGCTTTGGGAAAGAAGATTATCCTTTCGGATCCGGTAGGTCGATAGGCCTTCACTTTTCATGAGAGCAAACAGCTTGCTGTAATCCATTGGCATAGGCTTCACCCGTTCAGTTGAATTATCATTTCTATTATACCACAAAAATGCACCTTATAAAGTGTCGGTTTGCCTAAAATTATGCACCTTAATTCGTGCATAATGAAGCTTGAACATGCACCTTATAAGGAGTATGATTTGCGTATAGTACAAGCAGTAAAGGAATGATAACTATGTATTTGAAGTTCTCATATTTTATAAAGCTCTTTCTGATCGTAACGCTTTCCGGCGTTCTTTTGGCAGCCGTCGGGGTGGCGCCGGACCGGCCTTTTCTGTTCCTTGCCGTTTCCGCAGCATGCGTCTTCCTGATCCGTTTTCTCTGGAAATCGGTACGCAGAGAGGAAACGCAGCGGCGTAGGCGCAGAAGAATCCGCCCGACTGAAAAGGGCGTTGTGGCTTCGCCGGAATGGAGACGGCCGGCCGGGCGGGCCGCGTAGGCGGGGCGGAGTTGGGTACGCTCATGTCTCCGGTTCTTTCTCCAGCGGCTCTGCCGGCCATTTCAAGCGGGGGAATGCTATTTCCGGCGTTTCCGGCAGTGATGCTTCTTTTTTTCCCCGTCCGGTTTCAGAAAAATAGCGATGCTGCCGAGGACAATGCCGGCCAGCATAGCAATAATAAATTTCATACGGTGCAGCTCCTTTCGCTTTATATCCAATCTCTATTTTATCCCTTTGAGTCAGGATTAGTCTCCGCAACCCTCTCGTAAAAAACAAAAGATACGGATCACATTCCGGCAACAATGCCCCTGATGGCCGCATGGCATCAGGGGCATTATGCTATCGCCTTCTATGTAGCCGGATTTAGAGAATCACCGAAGAAGTGGAATCAATCTTGATTCCGCCGTCTTTGGTCCTTGAGAGCTTAGCCTTGTTACCGTTGCCGTCTTCGATTGTCATCTTTTCTATTTCGTTGGAGGTAAAAAAATTCACGGCATCGGATTCCACGAACACCGACCACTTTTTCACCTGGGCCTGCTCCGGCTCATATGCCTCCTGCATTGTTTGGGCAATTTCGTTGCTCATTGAAAAATCCTCCTGTGTGAAATAATGATATATTTTTATTATATCAGATAGGGAGAAGAATGCCAATGCTTTCCTTTTGAGGAGTTTGGAAGCTCCGATTCGCTTGGTGATTTATGCTTTAGCTGCCGCACCAACGCTCAAACAATGGGCCTTTTCCTTTCCCTGTGTTATAATAAAAGAAACCGAAATTCTGAGCTTATTTCAAGCGTTGGAGGATCATTATGATAAGGCTTGCAGCAGAGGAAGATTTAAAAACAATCCTGGAGATCTATGCAATTGCAAGAAGGTACATGGCAGAAAACGGCAATGCCGCCCAGTGGTCAGATTCTTATCCGGATCGGGAACTGCTAGAGAAGGACATTCGGGGCAGGCAGCTTTTTGTGTATGCGGAGGATGATAAAATACACGGAGTCTTTGCTTTTATCATCGGTCCCGACGCGACCTATTCGCGCATAGAAAACGGCGCATGGAAAAATGAAAATCCGTATGGAACGATACACCGGCTTGCCAGTGACGGAGCGGTAAAGGGCGTGTTCGGGCAATGTGTGGAGTTCTGCAGACAAAAGATTTCCAACCTTAGGATCGATACCCATAACGACAACCATACGATGCGGCATTTGATTGAGAAAAACGGATTTGAAAAATGCGGTATTATCTATGTCCAAAACGGTACGCCCAGAATCGCGTATCAATATTCTCAAGCTTAATAAGTTCCGCAGCCCGCGCTGCCGGAAAAACAGAATTTGACGCGCGCGGACTGCAAAAGGTATAATAAAGGAAAATACAGATCATAAAGAGGATAATAATGTGCTGCTATTAACTGCGGAGAAGATTAGTAAGAGCTATAGTGAAAAAATGCTGCTGAAAGATGCCGACTTTGGTATTGGAAGCGGAGAAAAAGTCGGTCTGATTGGAATCAACGGCGCGGGGAAATCCACTTTTCTGAAAATTATGGCGGGATTGGAGCCCCCGGATTCCGGAACCGTCACAAGAGTCGGTGGGGTCAGCGTGGGCTATCTGCCGCAGAATCCGTTGTTTGAGGAAGGCGCCACCGTATTCGAGCAGGTCGTACGGGGAATATCGGCGCAGCAGCGGGAGTCAAAAGAATATGAGTGTAAGGCAATTCTCACAAAGCTGGGGATCTATGAATTTGACGCACCTCTGAGCCGGCTTTCCGGCGGACAGAAGAAACGTGTTTCCCTTGCAAGCGCGCTGGTAACGCCTGTGGAAGTGCTGATTCTGGATGAACCTACCAATCACCTGGACAGCGATATGGTGGATTGGCTGGAGGGCTATCTTTCCGGCTATACCGGGGCCCTGCTTATGGTAACTCATGACCGCTATTTTCTGGACCGCGTCACAAATAAAATCGTTGAGCTTCAGAACGGCAGTCTGTATTCCTATCAGGCGAATTACACGAAATATCTTGAACTGAAGGCGGAACGGGAAAGTATGGCTGCCGCAAGCGAACGGAAACGCCAGAGTCTGCTCAAAAAAGAGCTGGCTTGGATCAGCCGGGGCGCTCGCGCACGGACCACCAAGCAGAAATTCCGGGTGGAACGTTTTGAAGAGATGAACTCGCAGCCGGTTGAAGCGGAGCAGGAAAGCCTGCAGATGAGTTCCATGAGTTCACGGCTCGGAAAAACAATTATTGAAATTGAGAATGTTTCCAAACGTTACGGCGACAGGCAGTTGATCCGGGACTTTTCCTACAATCTGCTGCGCCGGGACCGGATCGGCATCATCGGTCCGAACGGCTGCGGAAAATCAACTCTGCTGAAAATGATCATCGGTACCGTCCCCCCGGACGCGGGCAGCGTCAAGATCGGGGAAACGGTTCGGATCGGCTATTTCTCACAGGAATGCGAAGAAATGGATCCCAATCAGCGCACGATTGATTATATCAAAGAGATTTCATCCGAAATTGAGACGCCGGAGGGGACGCTGACGGCTTCTCAAATGCTGGAAAAATTCCTGTTTACGTCCGATTTGCAGTATTCCGTCATCCGAAAGCTGTCCGGCGGGGAACGGCGCAGACTATACCTGCTTGGAATTTTAATGCAGGCCCCGAATGTTCTGCTTTTTGACGAGCCCACCAATGATCTGGATATTCAGACGCTTACGATTCTTGAGGATTACGTGCAGAACTTCCAAGGTGCCGTAATTGCGGTATCCCATGACCGCTATTTTCTGGATAAAATTGCAGAGCATGTGTTTTCGTTTGAGCAGAATGGAGAGATTCATGATTCCATCGGCGGTTATTCGGATTATTTGGATCAAAAGAAACAAATCCTGGAGAGCGAACCGAAAACTGCCGTCACCAAGCTAAAACCAGCAGCACGTACCAAGCCCGGCAAACTAAAATTTTCCTTTAAAGAGCAGCGGGAATATGAGGAAATTGACGGCGCCATCGCGGCACTCGAGGAGCAGATCTCTCAAACCAACGGAGAAATCGAGCAGGCATCAAGCAACTACATCCTTCTGACAGAGCTTTCCGAGAAAAAGAAAGCTCTGGAAGCGGAACTTGATGAAAAAACGGAGAGATGGGTTTATTTAAATGAACTTGCGAACCGAATTGCGGAACAAAATCAGGAGAAAATGTGAACGGAGCTGTTACCAATGAAAAACGGGCGGGTTATTCTTGAGCAGAGTAAAAAATACGACAGCTTTTATTTATACGATGAAAGCAGGATCCTCAAGAATACAACGCGGCTGAAGCGTGATTTCAATACGTTCGAATTTTTTTATTCCCTGAAAACCAACCCGGCGCCCGCCGTGGCAGCATGCGTGCTCGCGCAGGGTTTCGGTGCCGATGCAGCCAGTCTTGCCGAGGTCAGATTGGCACACAGCCTCGGTGTTTCCGCCGACCGGATTCAGTATTCTGCACCGGGGAAAAGCACGGCTGATCTGTCAGGGGCGCTCGGCATTTCCACCTTGATCGCCGACAGCATGGGGGAGGTACTCAGAATTCAGGAGATTGCCGAATCGAAAGGTACCGTGGCGGAAATCGGTGTTCGCATCAATCCTGATTTCACCTTCTCCGGAAGCGGCGGTGTTCCCTCCAAATTCGGCGTGGATGAAGAACAGGCGCTTGCGACCGCATCGGAATGGAATCAGCTTCCCAATGTCCGGATTGTCGGAATCCACGTTCACTCCCGCAGTCAGGAGCTGGACGCAAAGGTTTTGGAGCGTTATTATCAGCGGATGTTCCAACTGACAGGCGTGTTTCAGGAAACTTTCGGCCATGCGCTGAAGTTCGTGAACATGGGGTCCGGCTTCGGCATTCCCTATTCCAATCAGGATCAGCCTTTGGACACCGCTTATCTTGGCGGCAGGGTTGCGGAACTGACGAAGCAGTTCCGGGAAAAGCTTCCCGGAGTCAGAATCATCGTGGAAACAGGGCGCTACGCAGTCTGCGAGAGCGGCTGCTACGTGACGAAGGTGATGGATCGGAAAGAATCCATGGGGACAACATTTGTTGTCCTTGCCAACACGCTGAACGGATTTATCCGCCCCTGTATTGCTCAGCTGGTTGCAAACTACTCGAACGATGATGTGCCCGCAGCAAGCGAACCCCTCTATACCGGCAAAGATTCTTTTCGGATTTCAGCGCTGACTGATGAAACGGAAACAGAAACCGTGACGCTGGTTGGAAATCTGTGTACCGCAACGGATATCGTGGCGAAAAATATTACCATGCCGAAACTCAAACGCGGCGACGTAGTCGTCTTTTCCAACGCCGGCAGCTATGCCGCCGTGCTTTCGCCCATACAGTTTTCATCGCAGAAGGCTCCGGCGCAGCTGTTTCTTTCGCGTGACGGAACAGTCTCCGATGCTGCCGCAAATCCGAATTCCTGAACGGAGAAACGGCGAGGATCGGCCCGGATTTATAAAGATCGGCTCAAATTTTTTCCGGGCAACAAAAAAACGACCGGATAAATCCGGCCGTTGTCTTTGGCAGGGGCAGAAGGATTTGAACCCTCGGCACGTGGTTTTGGAGACCACTGCTCTACCAGCTGAGCTATACCCCTATTTGAAAGCGCAAAATGAATTCTACCATTTTTTGAGCCTGCTGTCAAGGGCTCTGGACCTTTCTTGCACTTTTCAAACAAGAAACAGAGAAAACGGGGCAAAATAGAAGCGTTTCTCCTAATAGTCTTTTGCATTTTTTATCTTGACAGATGCAGTCAACGCT
>JAEWRF010000210.1 GCA_023460155.1 Bacillota bacterium
ACACGCGTACCGGTGCCGTGAGCGTGCCGATTTATCAGACCTCCACTTACCGCCAGCAGGGGCTGGGCGAAAACAACGGGTACGAGTATTCCCGCACCGGCAATCCGACGCGCGAAGCGCTTGAAAAGCTCATTGCCGAGCTGGAAAGCGGCACGGCCGGTTTTGCTTTCGGTTCCGGCATGGCGGCCATTACGGCGGTTCTGTCCCTGTTCCGAAGCGGAGATAAAATCATCATTTCCAGCAACGTTTACGGCGGCACGTTCCGCGTGCTCGACAAGGTTTTCAAAAATTTCGGCCTGTCTTATGAAATCGTCGATACTTCCGATCTGGCTCTGCTCGAAAGCAGAATTTCCGGCGACGTAAAGGCGCTGGTCATCGAGAGCCCGGCAAATCCGCTGCTCACGATCACGGATCTTGCCGCCGCCTCGGAGATTGCCCACCGGCACGGGCTCACGGTGATTGTCGACAACACGTTCATGACCCCGTACCTGCAAAAGCCGCTGACGCTCGGGGCGGACATTGTCGTTCACAGCGCGACAAAATACCTCGGAGGTCACAGCGACCTTGTCGCCGGTCTCGCAGTGGTAAAGGACGCCCAAACGGCGGAACGCCTCGGCTTTTTGCAGAATGCCACCGGCGGGGTGCTTGGGCCGTTCGATTCGTGGCTCTTGCTCCGCGGGATCAAGACGCTTGCGGTCCGAATGGACCGGCATCAGGAAAACGCCGCCTTCCTCGCGGATTTTCTGCGGAAGCACGACGGAGTCACGAGGGTTTATTACCCGGGCTTCGAGGATTTTCCGGGCTATGAGATTCATAAAAAGCAGGCGTCCGGCGCCGGGGCAATGATCTCCTTCGTCCTTTCCGACCGGTACGATATCCATAAGTTTTTCCGGAGCGTTAAGCTGATCGCGCTTGCGGAGAGCCTCGGCGGCGTGGAGTCGCTCGTCTGCCATCCCGCAACCATGACGCACGCGTCCATTCCGCGTGAAATCCGCCAGAAAGTCGGCATTTTGGATAACCTCGTCCGCCTTTCGGTCGGCATTGAAGACAAACAGGACCTTGCGAACGACCTTGCGCAGGCGTTCGATCAGGCGATTGCAGAGGCTCAGAAATGAAGTACTATAATGATGTGCGGGAACTGATCGGCCATACGCCGCTGGTCAAGCTGAACCACATGAATTTTAAAGAGGGCAGGAATGTTTTCGCCAAGCTGGAACTCTTTAACCCCGGCGGAAGCGTGAAGGACCGGATGGGAACCGCCTTGGTCCGGGATGCCGAGGAGCGCGGCGTGCTCAAACCGGGGTACACGATTCTGGAGGCCACGGCGGGCAACGCGGGAATCGGAATCGCGCTCGCTGCGCTGGGGAAGGGATACCGGGTGATTTTCGCCGTCCCCGAGAAATTCTCGGAGGAAAAACAGACCATCATGAAGGCCTACGGCGCGGAAATCGTGCATACCCCGAGGGAAAAGGGCATGCAGGGCGCAATTGAGAAGGTAGAGGAGCTGAAACAGCAGGTCGAGCATCCGGTTATGCTCAGCCAGTTTGAAAATCCGGCCAATCCGCAGGCGCATTACCGCACAACGGGGCCGGAGATCTATGAGGACCTCGACGGAAAGGTCGATTATCTGGTCGCCGGGGCAGGGAGCGGGGGCACGCTTTCCGGTGCGGCAAAGTTTCTGAAGGAAAAAACAAGCAGCCTGCGCGTCGTGATGGCCGATCCGCTCGGTTCCACAATGGGCGGCGGCGAACCGGGCTGCTACGCCATCGAGGGGATCGGCAACACCTTTATGCCCGGTACGATGGACTTTTCTCTGGTCGATCAGGTTTATAAAATCAAGGACGAGGAAGCGATCGAGGAGCTCCGTCTGCTCGCTTCCGAAGAGGGAATCCTTGCGGGCACTTCGTCGGGCGCCGCGCTTTCCGCGGCCCGAAGAGCAGCCGCAAAGGCGCCGGAGGGCAGCAATCTTGTGGTTATCCTGCCCGACCGCGGCGACCGCTATTTCAGCAAACATATTTACGGTTGATACTCCATGAGGTGAGTTGGATGGAAAGCAGCGTCAAGGTTAAGGTCGATCTTCGCGACGTCCACGAAACCCTGCTGCTCCCGCTTTGGGGGCGCGCCGAGGAAGCAAAAATGAAAGAGCCGGTCTTAAAAGACCGGCGGGCTGAGGAACTGGTGAGCCGTCTCGACTACGATTTTTCAAAAGTCCAATCTCAGCTGAGGCAGTTTCAAATTCTGGTCCTCGCTATACGCGCCCGGGAATTCGATTCCATCATACGTGATTTTATCCAGCAGCATCCGCGCGCAACTGTTGTGAACATCGGCGCCGGGCTGGATACGACCTTTAACAGGGTCAATAACGGGCGCATCCGGTGGTACGACCTCGACGTTCCGGAGGTCATTCGTCTGCGCGGTGAGCTGATGCCGGAAAGCCGGGAGGAGGTCATACCGAAGTCCATGTTTGACGAAAGTTTTCTGAACGATATCCGCCTGCCGCAGGACGGCATTCTTTTCCTCGCGGGCGGCGTTCTGATGTATTTCGAGGAACAGAAGGTGCGCGAATTCCTCACCATGATCGGCAGGCGCTTCCCCGGCGGCGAAATCGTCTTCGACTCCATCGCTCCGGCCGGGATCCGTCTGGCAAGCCGTATGGTGAAAAGGTCCGGCATCGACGGGGCCCAAATGAAGTGGGGAATCCGCGATATCTCGGCGTTGGAGCACTGGGGCATCGGTCTGAAGCTTCTGGAAAGCTACCCCGTCGGCTACAAAACAAAGATTTTCCCTTCCTGGGGAATTTTCAGCAGAGCGCTGATGCGCCTGAACAACCGATTTTCCTGGATCAGTGTCAACCATATAAAAGCGGAGCCGAACGGGTGCTGAAAACGGCGGCTCCACTTTCCTTCGTGAATAAACTTCTGGGAAAGTTTGAAAATCCCTTGACAACGGAGCGGGAAAAGGATATTATTAACTCACAATACATATATAAATACTAAATATTAATTGGAGGGTTCGGCTATGACACAGACTTTCGGCAGCTCGATGGCTTCGATGTGCATGATGTGCGCGATGTGCGGCATCA
>JAEWRF010000211.1 GCA_023460155.1 Bacillota bacterium
CAAACCGGGCAGTGCGGGATACCGATCCGCGCGTAGAGAAGACGAAGATAATCGTAAATCTCCGTTACGGTCCCCACGGTGGAACGTGGGTTTTTCGACGTGGTCTTCTGGTCAATGGAAATGGCCGGGGAAAGTCCGTCGATGTAATCCACGTCCGGCTTGTCCACCTGGCCGAGAAATTGGCGCGCGTAGGAAGAAAGGGATTCAACGTAACGGCGCTGCCCCTCAGCGTAAATGGTGTCGAACGCCAAAGACGACTTTCCGGAGCCGGAAAGTCCTGTAAAAACAATCAGGCTGTCCCTTGGAATTTCCAGATCAATATTTTTAAGGTTGTGTTCTCTTGCACCCTTGACGAAAATGTTCTTTGCAGGCATAGTTTCCTCCGTAAATACCCGGTTACTTTTCTCCGCCGAGCTGGCGGATGCGGTCGCGCAGATAGGCCGCGTGCTCGAATTCCAGCAGCTTGGCAGCCGCCTTCATCTCCTTCGTCAGCTGCTCGATCATCTGCTTCCGTTCGGAAGCGGTCAGCCGCTTGCGCTTGGTTCCGCCCTCATCTGCTTCCTTGTGCGTGGTAATTTCAATGATATTGGAGACGTCTTTGATGATTGTCTTCGGCGTGATGCCGTGCTCTTTGTTATAGGCCGTCTGAATAGCGCGCCGGCGTTCGGTTTCCCGGATGGCAGATTCCATCGAGGGTGTAACCGTATCTCCGTACATAATGACCTGTCCGTTCGCGTTGCGCGCAGCACGGCCGATTGTCTGGATCAGCGAACGTGCGCTGCGCAGGAAGCCTTCCTTATCGGCATCCAGAATGGCGACAAGAGAAACCTCCGGAATATCCAGTCCTTCGCGCAAGAGGTTGATTCCGACCAGAACGTCGAATTCCCCGAGACGAAGATCCCGAAGAATCTCCATGCGCTCAATGGTATCAATGTCATGGTGCATATAGCGCACGCGGATGCCCATACCGTCCAGATAGGAGGTCAGGTCCTCCGCCATCTTTTTGGTCAGGGTGGTCACAAGCACACGCTCTTTTCGGGCGGTGCGCAGATTGATTTCCGAAATCAGGTCGTCGATCTGCCCTTCTGTTGGTTTTACTACGATTTCCGGGTCCACCAGACCGGTCGGACGAATCACCTGCTCCACGATTTGAGCGGATTTTTCCTTTTCCAGGTCGCCCGGCGTCGCGCTGACAAAGATCGCCTGATTAATGTGCCGGTAAAACTCATCGAAGTTCAGCGGCCGGTTGTCGAACGCGGAAGGCAGCCGAAATCCGTAATCGACCAGAGTCTGTTTCCGGGCCCGGTCACCCGCGTACATGGAACGAACCTGCGGCAGCGTGACGTGGGATTCGTCGACAAACAAGAGAAAATCCTTTGGGAAATAGTCGAGCAGCGTAAACGGGGAACTTCCCGGCGCCCGGCCGGAAAGAACACGGGAATAGTTTTCAATCCCCTTGCAGAAGCCGATTTCACTGAGCATTTCCATATCGTAGCGGGTGCGCTCTTCGATGCGCTGCGCTTCCAGCAGCTTTTCGTTTTCTTTGAAGAGCTTGACCCTCTCTTCCATTTCTCCGTTGATTTCGCCGATGGCGCGCTGCATTTTCTCTCTTGGAACAATGTAATGAGAAGCAGGGTAAATCGCGATGTGCTTCAAATCTCCCTTGATGTCTCCGGTCAGGGGGTTGATTTCCCGGATCCGTTCGATTTCATCCCCGAAAAACTCAATCCGCACGGCAGTGTCCGACGACTGGACAGGGAAAATCTCCACAACGTCGCCCCGCACCCGAAATTTATTGCGTATAAAGTTCACGTCGTTGCGCTCGTACTGGATTTCGACCAGCTTCCGCAACAGTTCATCCCGGCTCTTCTGCATGCCGGGGCGCAGGGAAATCACCATAGTGCGGTAGTCGATCGGGTCGCCGAGGGTGTAGATGCAGCTTACACTCGCAACAATAATGACATCCCGCCGCTCGGAGAGTGCCGAGGTAGCGGAATGTCTCAGCTTATCGATTTCGTCGTTGATCGCGGAATCCTTTTCAATGTAGGTATCCGTCTGTGGGACGTAGGCCTCCGGCTGGTAATAATCGTAATAGCTGACGAAGTATTCCACGGAATTTTCCGGAAAAAATTCCCGGAATTCGGAGCAAAGCTGAGCCGCGAGGGTTTTGTTGTGGGCCAGAACCAGCGCGGGGCGGTTTGCCTCGGCGATCACGTTGGCCATGGTGAAGGTTTTTCCCGAACCGGTGACGCCCAGCAGGGTCTGTTCGTGGTCTCCCTGCTTCAATCCTTCCACAAGCTGCCGGATTGCCTTCGGCTGGTCCCCGGTGGGACGGTATTTGGAAATCAATTTAAAATCCATGCTTTACTCCAGTTCGCGGTGAAACAGTTCCGACATGATGTTGCTTTTTGCAATTGACAGGTAGTCGTTTCCGCTCACGATGATGTGATCAATCAGCTTTACCTCGACGGTATTGAGCGCGTCGTAGACCGAACGGGTGGTTTCGAGATCCTGCCGGGAGGGCAGGCAGTTCCCGCTGGGATGGTTATGCGCCAGAATGGCATAGTCGGCGTTGTACTGCACGGCATAGCGCACGATCTTGCGGATGAATATATTTGCGGCGGTTGTGTTCCCTTCCCCGACGACGTCGCAGAAAACAATGCGGGATTTGCTGTCCAGAAGCATCAGAACAATCGCTTCGTTCTGCCGCGCAATGAACTTGTTAATGAGAAACTTCCCCGCTTCATCATAGCTGTAAACAACTTTTTTATCCCGGTCCAGATCCTCCTGATACCTGCGGCTCAGCTGAGGAATCATCTTGATCAGTGTGGCAACCGATCGGCCGGCCCCCGGCACCCGAATAATTTCCTCAAACGGAGCGTCGAATACGCCGGAAAGGGAGCCGAATTTTTCCAGCAGCAGATGTGCGATTTCATTCGTATCTCTCTGCGGAACGGCAAAAAAGAGGAGAAGCTCCAGCACCGTGTGCGGCTCGAAGGAATCCAGTCCGTTTTTGAGGAACAGGCTTTTGATGCGCTCCCGATGTCCGGAATGCAGCGATTTTTCCGGGGGCTGCTGTTTGTCCGTTTCCGTCTTCATAGATACAACAGCCGCTCCTTTACGGCGGATTCGCTTTCGATTTCTGCTCCGCCCTCATTTCTTTTTTTGCATACCTAAATATTATATACTAAAAATATTTTTTTGAAAAGTCTTTTTGCCTTTTCTTATATTTGAACTTATGCTATAATCGGACAGATTGGAAAACAATCGGGAGGGAGCGGATTCCCATGAAAACAGTAACTATCGGGCCAAACGACGCCGGGCAGAGATTGGACAAATTCCTGACCAAGACCTACCCCAATCTGCCCCAGGCCATGATGTATAAAAGCATTCGGAAAAAGGACATCAAGCTGAACGGGAAACGCTGTGAGATTTCCACGCGCCTTACGGTGGGCGACGTTCTTTCCATGTACCTGAAGGATGAATTTTTTCAGACGGAGCCGGAGCATTACGATTTTCTGAAGGCACCGGACAAGCTCAGCCCGGTGT
>JAEWRF010000212.1 GCA_023460155.1 Bacillota bacterium
CCGGTAGTCTGCCCGGAACCCCTTCATATCCCGATGCACCTTCCCGGACCCGTCGATCCAGCCGTATTTCACTTTTTCATTCAGAAAACTCAGAACGTCTTCCGGCGTTTTAATTTCTTCAATTTCCAGTTTTAATCCTCCCATGTTTTCAGCGTTCGATTGCTAATGCCATTTCCAGAGCCATAGAAAGACCTTTGGACTGACTTGGCCGCTCCCCTTCCGCCCCGAGGATTCTCCGGTCCCATTCAGGGGCGTCCAAAAGGTCGCCGCTGAATAAAAAATTATAGAATTCGAGGTTTCTGTAATCACAGACCGCCTGAATGCCCGCGCTCTCCATTTCGACGGCGATACAGCCTTCGGCTATCCGCTTTTCCACATTGCCGCGGGTCTCACGGTAGACCGCGTCCGTCGTCCAGGTTTTCCCCTCCGCGTACGGAATTCCGGCCTCCCTGAAAAATTCCGCCACAAAGCCGGCGTTTTTCAGCTTTATGTAATCCGACGCCTCCGCGTAATGGTAAGAAAGGCCCTCGTCACGGCGGGCCTCGGTCGGAACGATAACTTTCCCCGCGGCAATGTCTCTTCTCAGACAGCCGCACGACCCGAATAGAATGAACCGGGTCGCACCGAGGAGGCAATGCGCTTCCTCCAGACAGGCGCCCGCGCCGGCCGCACCGACCATGGTACGGTAAAAAGCAATCTCTTTCCCTTTATAATTCAGCAGGTAGCAGGGGATGGAGCCGCCGACGCATTCGATCTCGGCAGCTTTCACGCATGCAAACCGATTCCGAAGTTCCTCTATATTCTGTTCGGAAAACGTGACGATGCAGGTGTCGCACAGCGCTTTGTGAGTTCCGTAAACCTTTTCCGGCGACAGAATCTCGGCCGTTTCTCTGTCAAAAGCATCGGTGATCATTTTTCTCTCCCCTTTCCTCACGTACAAGATTACAGTTTTCTTGCTTTTATTACGAAGGTGACGGGAAGCATTTTGGCTTTCGCTGTAAAATCGCTTCCGTCATCGTTTTTCAACATTTCGTCATCATTTTGCTCTATCATCTGTTCAATGACAAAGCCCGCTTTTGCCAGCGCATTGACATAGGTTGACAGCATACGGTCCGACAGAGACAGCGTGCATCCATCAAACGAGACCGAATACCAGGATTCGTCGAAATAGCATTTTTTAAATTCAAGCCTTCCCTTTTCCGCGGCAACGCACTTATGAATCGGGTGAGACCAGCTGAAAATAAACACCCCGTCTTTTTTCAGGTACGAAGCAATCCGGCGGAACGTCCCCTCAAGGTCGGTTGTCCAGCCTATGGCGTAGACGGAGTACACAAAATCAAAATAGTCCGTGGGAATCCCGCATTCTTCTTCCATGGGGGCGCAGATCAGCTTTGCCGAAAGACCGGACTCCGCCAGATGCCGCTCCGCCTTTTCAATCTGCTTTTCCGCGAGATCAATCCCCCACAGCTCGGAGGCTCCGCGCTCGCCCAGATATTGCAGAGAACAACCGGTTCCGCATCCAATTTCCAGAACCTTTTTCCCGGAGACATCGCCGAAAAGCCGGCAGTTTTCTTCCGAGAGATAGGCCCCGTATTTCGGGAGCGCGGTTGTCCCGATCAAATCGTTTCCTTTTGTATCCCACAGGACACCGTTTGTTTTATGAATCTCTTTGGGTTCCAGTTCAACCGTAACGGCCCGGCCAACCTCGCCCGCGCCGATAATATTGGTTCTGTAACCGAAGTTTTTCTCCATTCCGACAACCCCCAAGATATGTTTTGATATACGAGTTGTATTTCTGCTTCAAAATGCCCTGTTTGTATAATCCAGCCGCACGAGTTTTTTCCCGTTCGGCAGCGGATGTTCTTCCTTTTCGGTCAGCTGATAACCGATTCCGTCCATGGTCTGCGACAGGGCGCTTTCCTCCATTTGGTGATGCACCGGGTCCAGCCGGTCAAACACATGGAGATACGGGGAATCCGACACATAGCTTTCGTCCGTGTTAATCTGGATCACCGCCGACACATAGTTCGGTTTGATTCTGCCGACTGCCTTTTCAAAGCACGGATAGCCGATATACTCGATGAACAGATCGGCAACCACCAGATCGGCATGGGGCAGCGCCGCGGTTTCCTCCGTCAGATCGGCGCGCACGCATTCCAGCACCCCGCTCAGATTTTGATATCTCGCTTTACACTCTGTTAAATACTCGCGGTTAATGTCCACTCCGTATACTTTTTCAATGCGTTGGGAATCAATATGCTCCAACCCGTTTCCCCCGGCGACGCCGAGCACCATGATTGATTTTACCGGATAACGGGAAAACTGCTTCTTCATAATTGCATTCAGACACTGCTCCTGCATGACCGTACTCAGTTTCATATGGTTCTCATAGTCGGACAGCTTGATCTCTTCCCACGGATTTTTCATTCTGCTCCTCCTCCGTGCTTTCCTGTTTCTTTGTTCCAGTATAGCACAGCAAAATCGAAAGGAAAAATAAAAAATCCATGCGCGGGTTCAGGTCCCGGCACATGGATTTTTAAAAGCTTCCCGTATCTCATTCTTCAGAACTTCCAACGTCGTCCGTGAAAGCTGCTCTTTCATCGCAAGAACCGCTTTGTCTAAATGACCGGTCAGAATTTCTTTTAAATGACTGCCGACGGGGCACAGCTCGGAAGTGTTTTTGCTGAATTTAAAGATGTCTTCGGTTTTATCGGTTTCAACGGCGCTGTAAATGTCCCACAGTGTGATCTCTTGCGCAGGCTTCGCAAGTTCCAGTTTCGACCGGCCGGCTCTTGCCGAAAGCAGCCCCGCCTGTTTTAACTGCAGAAACAGATTGCGGACAATCACCGCATTGCATCCGACACTCTGCGAAATGACTTCGCTCGTTATCCGCTTCTCCGGGAAATAGGAGACCATCATTAAAATATGAACTGCAATTGGGAATCGAGTACTTACACGCATCTAAATCACCAATTCCTATTGTAAGGGATTCGATCCGTATTGTCAATTGTAACTGTTGACATTACAATATAGATCCATTAAAATGTAATCACAACTATTACAAATAAGGAGTGATTTTTATGGAGGCAATGGAAGCAATTGAAAAGAGGAGGTCCGTTCGCTCCTATCAGGCGAATCAGATCCCGGAAGAAGATTTAAAAGCCATCCTTCTGGCGGGCTGCGCGGCGCCGGTCGGAATGAGAAAGTACGACACTCTCCACATTACCGTAATCCAGGATCAGCAAATTTTGAAGCGTATGTCCGAAATGATAAAAAACCAGATGAAAACGGAACATGACCCTCTGTATCATGTTCCTACGGTGATTGTCGTTTTCTCAAAAGAACCGCCGATGCCCGGTATTGATTATGTAAATGCCGCATGTGTAATGGAAAACATGATGATTGCGGCTGCGGACCGGGGAATCGGCAGTGTCATTCTTTGGGGAACCGCCCTTGCCGTGGAAGCAGACCAAAACGTGAAGGCGGCGCTGAAAGTCCCGGACGGCTATAAAGCAATTGTGGGCGCCGGCTTCGGATATGCGGCCGGCGGTTCTGCGGAAAGAACGATGGAAATGACGATCGATACAAACTTCATCTGACCGGTTGGCTGTACGCTGCCTTTCGCTTCCGTTCGAATGCGGCGTTATCAATTCACTTATTCTATCTCCCCCGATTACTCATAGAGGCCTTCTGTTGATTTCCCGCATTTTCCCGTCAGTCCGACCACTCTCGGCCACTGATTCGTTTCCAGAATGGTCGTGGCGTTGATATTCCCCAGATGAGCATAAAAATGGCGAAACTGCGAAAGAATCATGGCCAATCGATTGTATTTGCATCCGGCAGGAATCTCGTACAGCCTTTCATCCGTGAGTGAGTCCAGATAGGCCAAAATTTTAGCCTTAACGTCGGCGAGATACTGCAGCAGTTCTTCTCTTGAGAGCGTCTTTTCACTCGGAAGGTCCAAAGAGTTCAGGTTGGGCTCGTGAAAGTCAGGTTCCGTATATTCGTTCGGGTTGATGTACCACTGATCGCAGGAATGCAGCATATGATAAGCATGCTTCCAGACCGGAAAATCGCACAGAATGAAATCTGGATTGCACGTTTGCAGCATGATATCCGCATTCGTAAACATCGCCTCGGTATTGAGTTTCAGGGCATTGATCAATTCGGTTTCCATTTTTGCACCTCCAAAAATAGATCTGAGCCAAGTATAGCACTGTTATTTCAATATTGGAATATCTAAGAGCCGTTCTCTTTGATTCGAACGGAAGCTCAAAGAAGGGGCACCCCTGTGGGTGCCCCTTTTCCCTTGCTTATTTCCTTTTTATCGGAATCCAGACCTCGCTGATGTAATCTTCCGCCTGATTATTACCGCTTGTATATTTTTCGAAGTCATATTCCTGAATGCGGTCGTACTCTGCCTGCGGCAGCCATTCGCTGTAGATCCTTTTCCAGACATCCTGAATCGCATCCGGCATCGGGCCGACGCTTTTGAACACCGCCCAGGTGCTTGCCGGGATTGTTATGACTCCGAATCCCTCCGGGATGCGCATGCCCTGTGCGTACTCACACCCGATGCTGTACTGAAAATCGACGGAATCCAGACTCTCCTGCCGGCAGACGCCGAAGGTTCCTTCCACCGTTTCCGCGTAACCCTTCGAAAAATACTCCGTCCAGAACCGGGGAAGGTCGCTGAAACTTGTCTCCGATTGAAACGTCCTTGTCAGTGCCAGAATCTGAAACTCGCTTTTGGTGATAATCCTGTAATCCATAACCGTACCGCCCTCCAGTTTTATTTTGATGAGAAGACGGTTGAAGGATTTCAGTTCCGAGCCCTCCTGCTTTGCCTGAGTCGGCGTAACTCCGTGGAAGCGCGTGAATGCCTTTGTAAAGCTCTCCGGCGTCTCGTAGCCGTATTTTAAGGCCGCATCGATTACCTTTTCGTCCGACGCAAGCAGTTCCTGCCCGGCAAGGGACAGGCGCCGGTTCCGGATGTATTCGCCTACGGTCATTCCGGTCAGCAGGCTGAAGCATCGCTGAAAGTGATAATTGGAAATATAGACATGCGCCGCTATTTCCTCGCAGGTAATACCCTCCAGCAGATGGTCTTCCATATAGCCGATCGCCCGGTTTAAACTCTGAACCCACTCCATTCAATCACCTCCCGACAAAATAAGGATACCGGAAAGAAAAGCGTTCGTCCTGTCACGGAATGCTTTCATCTGTCCACCGGAATTGATAAGAAGCACCCGCAGGGTGCTTCTCTCTTCAGTGATGAAGAAAATTGAAGAATCAATGGCAGTTCTGGCTATGCTCATAATGTTCGCATAACATTAAAATCAATGTCGTATCTTGTTCCGTGACTAAAAAGTACACCATCCGTCAGATGAATACAAAGGATACAAGTATTCGGGTCACTTTCATCTGTATGTCCGTTGGAATACCATTCTTTGAATGCCTCTCTTAGTTTTACGGCAATTTTTGCGTTACGTTCATCACAGACAGGTCCCATGTTCTCGCCGATACCATGTGCAGTAAACCACTCCCCACAAATTGCTACAGCGGAATTTGCTTCTATTTGTTTCATCTTATTGGAGAGCGCGTATGTAATCGTATAAAAGGTTCCATTTTCATAGTAACTGTTCACCATACGCACTGCAGGAATATTTCCATCAATGGTAGCGATTGAAATAAGCGCGTCATGCCCAAACCGTTCGTCCATAATTTCACGTGCCTTAGAAAAATCACTCGTTTCCATGCTCTTCACCCTTCCTGTTCTATAAATAATCTGAACTGAGTATACAATAAAGAGCAAAATAATAAAAGGACTCAAACCGTGAGGGTTCAAATCCTTTTATCCTCTTTGCATTGTGGCGGACACAGTGGGGCTCGGGTAGTGCGCCTCCGGGCCGCGTTCCGCGTTCCCCTGCGCCGAAACGCTGCAAAAGGTCGGCTGCTTTCGGCCCTCTGGGTTGCGCCAAAGTTCGAATGAGACTGCAGCGTCAACATAAAAGCAAGCCCTTTGAGGGCTGATCCTGTCAGCGGCGATACGCCGCCGGGTTGCGCTGAGGCTCTCGTGCGGCTGTGTCCACCAAAAAGAGAAGCACCCCGATACAAAACAAGAACTCCCGGCAATGCCGAGAGTTCTTGTTTTGGTGGACACAGTGGGACTCGAACCTACGACCTCTCGCGTGTGAGGCGAGCGCTCTAACCAGCTGAGCTATGCGTCCACAAATTGGTGACCCGTACGCGATTTGAACGCGTGTTACCGCCGTGAAAGGGCGGTGTCTTAACCGCTTGACCAACGGGCCATATGGTAGCGGCAATTGGATTCGAACCAACGACGCTTCGGGTATGAACCGAATGCTCTAGCCAACTGAGCTATGCCGCCATATGCGCTCCGTAATAAAGCGGAGCGTCTATCATTATAATATAAGCATGACCTATTTGTCAATAAAAATTCGAAAATTCGTCAAACCGACATGGAATAGTTTGGCGCTTCCTTGGTGATCTGGATGTCATGCGGGTGACTTTCCTTCAGGCCGGCGTTCGTGATGCGGACAAACTGAGCGCGCTCATGCAGCGCTTCGATGTTCTCGCAGCCGGTGTAGCCCATGCCGGAGCGCAGGCCGCCCATCAGCTGATACACGGCGTCCGACAGCGACCCCTTGTAAGGGACGCGGCCCTCGACGCCCTCCGGAACCAGCTTCTTGTTGTTCTCCTGGAAGTAGCGGTCGCGGCTGCCGTGGCCCATCGCGGCCAGACTGCCCATGCCGCGGTAAACCTTGAAGCGGCGGCCCTGATAAAGCTCGGTTTCTCCGGGGGACTCCTCGCAGCCGGCGAACAGCGAGCCGATCATGACGACGTTCGCGCCCGCCGCCAGCGCCTTCACGACGTCGCCGGAGAACTTGATGCCGCCGTCCGCGATGACCGGAATTCCGTATGCAGCCGCAGCGCAGGCTGCGTCGTACACCGCCGTGATCTGCGGAACGCCGATGCCCGCGACGATGCGGGTCGTGCAGATGGAGCCAGGCCCCATGCCGACCTTAACGCAGTCCGCTCCGGCCTCGATCAGCGCCTTTGTGGCCTCCGCCGTAGCGACGTTCCCGGCGATGAGCTGAAGATTCGGGTATGCTTTTTTGACTTTCCGCACGGTCTCGGAAATGCGGACGTTGTGGCCGTGCGCGGAATCGAGCACCACGACGTCCACCTGAGCCTCCACCAGAGCCGCGACGCGGTCGAGCACGTCCGCCGTGTCGCCGATTGCCGCTCCGCAAAGCAGACGCCCGTCCTCGTCCCTCGCGGAATTCGGGTACTGCACCGCTTTTTCAATGTCCTTGATGGTGATAAGCCCTTTGAGGTGCCCTTCCCCGTCCACGATCGGCAGCTTTTCAATGCGGTGGGAGCGAAGAATTTCCTTCGCCTGCGCGAGCGTGGTGCCGACCGGAGCCGTTACCAGATCTTCCTGCCGCGTCATAACCGCGGAAATCGGCTGGGAATAATCCCCGTCCGTCATGAACCGCATGTCGCGGTTCGTAATGATGCCAACCAGCTTGCCGTTTTCGCAGATCGGCACGCCCGAAATGCGGTAACGCGCCATAATATCCTCCGCATCCTGCACCAGATGCTCGGGGGTCAGGAAAAACGGGTTTACAATGACGCCGTTTTCGGAACGCTTCACGCGGTCGACCATATCGGCCTGCTCCGCGATCGTCATGTTCTTATGAATAATCCCGATGCCGCCTTCCCGCGCAATCGCGATCGCCATCTTGGTCTCGGTGACCGTATCCATTGCCGAAGTCATCATCGGGATATTCAGCCTGATCTTTTTTGTGAGCTGCGTCGAGAGCTCCGCCTCGTTCGGCAGCACATGAGACTCTGCCGGAATCAGCAGCACATCGTCAAAAGTAAGGGCCTCTTTCGCAAACTTTTCCGAATAGTTCGTATTCAGCATCTTTTTCCTCCGTTATCCATCGCTTTTCTGTTCCGGCTAAAAATAGGTTTCGACTATTGTATCATTTTTTAAACACCGGTTCAAGAGTTTTTTCGGCTGCAGGCTCACCCACGCGGAAAAACTGTCGCCCCGCGGGCCTACGCCCTTCATCCGGATTTCCTGTTCGCCCGTCTGCGCAGAATACAATTCCATCTTCTCCCCAAGGGAAACCTCCCCGAGGTAAGTAATCTGCATCCGCGCGGGAATGCGGTTCTGCAGCTCCTGCGGAACAAAGTCCCAGGCCACGTCGCCGTACACCGCGTTGTTCATATGTCCGTTTGAATCGAGGTCGGAATAGAGCACCGTGCGCTCCCCCGCCTTCGGCAGGGTTTCCGGAATCTGGATGCGCTCCAGCTTTTCTTCGGCGTCCACCTGAAAATCCTTGAACGGCGAATACTTCTGCAGAATCTGCGGCCGCTGAACCTTCCGGGTTTCGATATCCGCGAGCACGGACGTCTGCATCACGTCGATGAGCAGTACGCCGCCTTCGTCGTAAAACTTGAAGTCGCGGTAAAACTGTGCGCCGCTGCGCCCGCGCGGATGGGTTTTAATCGTGAGGATTTCGTTGTGCGTGGGCAGGCGGCTGATTTTCAGCCGGGTGGAGATAATGAAGAAAACCAGCCCCGCCTCTCGGCGGAGCTCTTCGTAGCTGACATGCAGCAGGTCGACATGCTGCTCGCTTGTTTCCTGCACCAGACGCAGGATGGAACCGTATTTCAGCAGGTGCTGCGGCCCGACGTCGTAGATGGGCACGCGCACCTGCCTTGTGTATTCGTTGACAAGCTCCTCGTTCATGCGCGGATTACGTCCGTTCCGAGATATTTGCGAAGAACCTCCGGCACCGTGACGCTTCCGTCGGCGTTCTGGTACTGTTCCACGATGGCGGGGAACAGGCGGCTGGTGGCGAGACCCGAAGCGTTGAGCGTGTGGACGAAGTGCAGCTTCTTATCCTCGCCGCGGTACTTCACATTGCCGCGCCGTGCCTGATAATCACGGGCATTGGAGGCGGAGCTGACTTCCTTATAGATGCCCATGGAGGGAATCCAGACCTCGATGTCGTAAGTGCGCGCCATGGAGAACGAGCAGTCGCCCGCCGCCAGCTTGCTCAGGCGGTAGTGGAGGCCCAGCTCCTGCACCAGGTTTTCGGCCTTGTGGACCAATTCGGCAAACGCCGCGTCGGAATCCTCGGGTTTCGTATACTGAACCATTTCTACCTTGTTAAACTGGTGGCCGCGGATCATGCCGCGCTCCTCCGAGCGGTAGCTGCCCGCTTCTCTGCGGTAGCACGGTGTATAGCCGATGTATTTTTTGGGGAGCTCGTCCGCTTCCAGAATCTCGTCGCGGTGCAGGTTCACGAGAGCGGTCTCCGCAGTCGGCAGCAGGAATTTGCGGTCTGCGCTCGTGGGGTTCTGAATCCAGTAATCCTCGTCGGTGAACTTCGGGAACTGCCCTGCGACATAGCCGCACTCATATTTCAGCATGTGCGGCAGCAGCATGAACTGGTAGCCGTCGCGGACATGCTCGTCGATGAAGAAATTGATCAGCGCCCACTCGAGCCTTGCGCCCATGCCGGAGTAAACCCAGGAACCCGCGCCGGCGAGCTTTGCGCCGCGCTCGTAATCCACAAGATGCAGGCTTTCGCACAGATCGACGTGATTCTTCGGCTCAAAATCGAATTTCGGCTGCTCGCCGAAGTAATGAAGCGGTTTGTTGTTTTCTTTTCCGCCCGCGACAACGTCCGGGTCCGGCATGTTCGGCAGGCTGACGAGCAGCTCGGTCTGCTGTTTTTCCAGCTCATCCAGCTTGGCGCTGTCTTCCTTGATTTCCCCGGCCAGCTCCTTCATCTTCGCCATGAGCTCCGTGGTATCCCCGCCCTGTTTTTTCATCTGGGGGATCTGCTTGCTGGCGGCGTTCTGCTCCGCACGCTTTGCCTCGACCGTTCCGGTCAGCTCG
This sequence comes from Bacillota bacterium, assembly GCA_023460155.1. GTDB lineage: Bacteria > Bacillota > Clostridia > Oscillospirales > Acutalibacteraceae > Caproicibacter. The sequence continues at coordinate 9,947 of JAEWRF010000212.1, forward strand.
CGGCGTTCCGCGTCCAGCTTTAAAATGCCGTCTACGATTTCATCCGCGTTGAAATCGCGCTTCGCGGCGCCTTCCTTAATTTGTTCGGGATGGTTGCGGATCAGCTGAATGTCTATCATTTTCCTTGCTC
>JAEWRF010000213.1 GCA_023460155.1 Bacillota bacterium
ACCGGGTACAGCCTTACGATTGAGGTGGACATTACAAACGCCTACCAGATGGTTAAAAAATCGGGTAAAAAATTCTTTCCCGCTTATTTGTATCTGGCATCCCGCCTGATTGCCCGGCAGCAGGAATTCCACATTGCCGAGCAGGATGGGCAGCTGGGTTGTTATGAGGTACTGCACCCTTCCTATGCCTGCTTCCACGAGGACGACAAAACCATGTCCTGCTTATGGACGGAATACGACTCCGATTTCGAGGTATTTTACAGCAATTATATGGAAGATCAAAGACAATACGCAGGCAATCACGGAATTGTGGCAAAACCCGATCTTCCCTGCAACAATTACATGGTAGGTATGGTTCCATGGATACAGTTTACGAGTTACACGCCGGTGCCTTACGGCTGCGGCAGCAACTATTTTCCGGTCTTGCAGGCAGGAAAATTCTTCGACAAAGGCGGCCGAAAAATGATGCCTTTTTCCATAACCGTGCATCATGCCGTCGCGGACGGCTACCATGTCAGGTTATACCTACAAAGATTTCAGGAAAACATGCTTCATCCGGAAGAGTGGATACGCAGCGAGGGAAAAGGATCCCCCGCTCATTGCCCGATCATTTGAATGCAAGATATCATAAAAAGGGGAACGGCGTCAGCCGTTCCCCTTTTCCTGTTTCGTTGGTTCCGTTCCGTATTTCTGTTCCAGCATATCCAGCAGTTTCTGCGAAAGCTCAAGGTAGGCGTCCAGCGCGCCGTTCTCCTGCAGAAATGCGGCGATGTCGCCGTACAGGTCCGCCTCGATGCGCACATGTTCTTGCTGGGCGGCCTTCCCCTGGCGTGTGACTTCGAGCGCGAACGAGCGGCGGTCGCGCGGGTTGATGACCCGGCGAAGGTATCCGCGCTTTTCCAGCCGGTCGATGACGCCCGTGAGCGTGCTCTTCCCGATGTGAAGCTCCTCGCCGATCTCCTTCATGATTTTGTCGGGCTGCTGGCACAGGATGCGGAGCACTGAGATTTCCACCGTCGAAAGGCCGGAAAGCTTCGAATAGCTTTTCGCCATAATGCGGTCCCAAACCTCCAGCGACCGGTGATGAATCCGGCCCATCCGCTCTTTTTTCTCTTTCAGTTCGTCTTCCATGGAACTTCCCTCCCAGTTTACATTTTCAGTATAACACATTTTCCGTTTGGTGAACAGTCCGTCGAAAAATATAGTACTTTTTATGGATTAATTTATACAGTGTACTATTGACATGTCGTACTATATAGACTATACTACAGCCAAAGCAATAAAAGCTGAAAGGATGGTTCGTGATGAATACAATTCGGAGTACGGAGGATCCGGCAATTCGGTTTGCAAAGCTGACGGCGGAGCTGTTCTATTTTATAGCGGAGGAAGCAAAGGAGAGGTTCGGTGAAGAGGGCAAGGAAGCGGTGCGGGAGGCGGTTAAAAAATTCGGGCTGCAGCGCGCTGCGGATATGAAGGAGGAAGCGAAGGAGCGGGGCCTCAATCCGGACGATCCGCGTACATATCCCGCGGTGCGCGACATGCCGTCGAACGGCTGGGAATGCGACCCGAAGAATCCGATGGTGACGACAGTCTGCCCGATGGCGGAAATGTGGGAGCGGTTCGGTGCGCGGGGCCGGGAATTGGGCGCGCTTTACTGCGAAGTGGATCACACTCTGTTTGAAGCCTTTGGGCTGAAACTGAACCGTCCGCTTTGCAAAACGAACGGGGACACCGTGTGCGATTTCCGCGTCGGCCTGAAAGCTGAGGGATCAAAATGAGCAAAGTGCAGACGGAAACCGTTACGTGCGATGTGCTCTGTATCGGAGGAGGCGGCGCGGCGGTTATGGCGGCGGTCGCCGCAAAGGAAACGGGCGCCGACGTACTGATCGCCTCAAAAGGGAAAATCGGGAACAGCGGCGACACCATCATGATCGGCGGCGGCTATTCGATGGACGGCGAAAGCGCAAAAAAGAAATACGGCTTTAAGAAGGCCGATGCGTCGGTGACAAAGGACGTCCTGTTCGAGCAGATTGTAAAGCAGAGCTTCCACCTTTCCGAGCAGAACCTCGCGGAGCAGTTCGTGGAGGAAAGCCCGGAGGCAGTCTATCGGTGCTGGCAATGGGCGGAGCACGCGAAGGTGAATCAGCGGTTCATCAAGCCCGCCGGCTGGATGCTTGCCGGGAGCGGAATGGGGCGCGCTCTGAAGCAGGGTCTTAAGGAAACGCCGGGGATCCGAACGCTGGAGGACGTCATGATCGTCGATCTGCTGAAAAGCGGAAACCGTGTCTGCGGCGCGGTGGGCTTCCATGTTTATTCCGGGGAACCGGTTGTGTTCCGCGCAAAATCGGTCGTCATCGCGACGGGCGGGTGGCAGCCGTTTTCCGTCACCAGCACGAACGGCGACGTGACCTGCGGCGACGGCATCGCGATGGCGTACCGCGCGGGCGCACAGCTCGCGGATATGGAGTTCCAGCTTTTCATTGCAACCGCGCTGGAGCCGGAATGCAGCCGGGGCTCCATCCTGCCCTATCTGCTGACCGCCGCCGGCCTTCCGGTCGGCGTGCTGGACGCAGAGGGCAGTCCAATTCCGATTCCGAAGAAGCTGCAAAAAATCGCGAAGGGCAACGAGATGGGAAAGATCATCTCGGATGCCTGCTGGTCCCAGCGCCTTCTTGAAGGAAAGGGAACAAAAAACGGAGGGTTGTATCTGGATTTTAGTCGAAT
>JAEWRF010000214.1 GCA_023460155.1 Bacillota bacterium
CGAGACCTCGGTGAACAAGGTGAAGGAGGGCTCGGAGATCGCAGACCGTACGGCACATTCGCTGACGGAAGCCGCGGAGCGCATTCAGACCATCAACGGGTCTGTAAAAAAGATCGAGCAGTCTTCCGCAGCGCAGGCAGCCTCTGTGGCACAGATTTCGCAGGGAGTGGACCAGGTCTCGGCGGTGGTGCAGACGACCTCCGCGACGGCGGAGGAGAGCTCAGCTTCCAGTGAAGAACTCGCCGGGCAGGCGCAGATGCTCCAGAAGGAAGTCGGAAAGTTCCGGCTGGCCTCAGAAAACACCTGAAATTAATAAGAATAAAAGCGGCCCGCGGAAACTGAAATTGTTTCCGCGGGCCGCCGTTTTACCTGCCGTATGCTTTTAGAATACTCCGATCTGCCTTGTGGAGTCGCCGCGCGGGAGGATGCCTGTTTTCACGTCTGCTCTGACGGAAGCGTGGGTCAGCAGATGGTTTTTATTATCGTAGACATCAAACATAATATAAGCCGTTCCAACGCTTTTCCCGGTTACTTGAATATTGCCGTTTTTCAGCCTTGTCGCAGCGGCAATTTTGTCGTTGGTGGAAGTAACCTTTACCGATGCGGCCTTTGCGCCGGTCAGCTTCATGCCGATCTGGTACTTCCCGTTCAGGGGAAGCTGATAGCTTTTCGTGTCAAGCGAGATGGAGTCACCGGTGCCCGCTACAATATAGTAGCTGAAGTGGGTCGTGGAGAAGACGAGGAATCCGTCCTGCACGGCCGCGCCCAAATCGGTGAACGTGCCGGTACTTTCCTCATAGCGGAACACATGAGGCGTTCCGTGGATTCCGGCGGGAACCGGGATTCTTACGGTGACCGTGCCGGTGAAGGAGGAAATGGGGCTTCCGTTCTGGTCAAGCAGCTTGATATTGTAAAGGAGCGGCGTGCCGATCAGGTTCAGGCCGGCAGACGACACGGCAAGGTTGTATGCCGCCGCTGCCTGCGGATCGGATGTACTGCCCGGCGTGCTTCCGGTCGTATTCCCGGAAGTACTGCCTGCCGCGGCTCCGGAGGCCGCGGCTATCGGAGTGATGGAAAGCGAAACGCCCGTCACATCAGCAGGAAATGACGCGCCGGAGAGATCCGCCGTTGTATTTGTGGGGGAATCCGTAACGGCGGGGGGGAGTGGAGGGAAAGAGGCGGAAGATTCAGACTGGGGAGCAGAGTAGGAATAGTTTGCACTCATCCCGGATTCCGGACTTTTTCCGTAATTTTTGCCGTCGCCCTCGGCAAGCACCGTGAAGGTATAGGTCCCGCTTCCCATTGAGGAGATGGAACGGGAAAAGTCCACCTGCGTGGATGAACTGTCGGTGATCACTGGAGCGCCGCAGGAAATACCGTTTTTGTACAGTTGGACAATATAATCGAGCGCATTTGAGACCGTCCCCCACTGCGCCGTGCCGGAGTTCCAGGTGAGGTTGGAGGGAGAGGAAAGCGTTTCCCTGCAGACGACCGTAAGAGCAGCGGTCTGGGTGGTGTCCGTGCTGCTGTCTGCAGAATCTGTCCATGCACTGCCGTTCCAGACCTGCTTTTTAAAGGTAACCGATATGACAAAGCTTCCGATGGAAGAGGGGGTATAGGAGGAGGTATACGCTCCATTCGCGAATGTAAACAAACCGCTCTTTCCGGTTTCCGAGGAAACCCACGACTTTGGAAGATATCGTTCGTCATAGGGAACGGTCCCGGCTTCGGACTGCCGGTCACCCTGCGCGGTGATGGTTACGGTATCGCCGAACTTAACGGAGGATGCGTCCAGCGAAACGGTATTGTTGCCCGTGTTTCCGGCAGCAGCCGTAGAGACTTTACGTACGCAGTGGTTTATTAAGTCAGCAATATAAAGGTTTCCGGCCGGATCGATCGCCACATCGCTGGGAGAATAAAGCTGAGCCGCAATCGCCAGATCCCCGTCCCCGCTGTAACCTGCCGTCCCGTTGCCTGCCACGGTGGAAATTACGTTGTTTTGCACCTTCCGGATGACATTGTTCGACATGTCTGCAATATACAGGGCCCCGGCGGAATCAACTGCCACTCCGCTGGGGTTGTTCAGCCTTGCCCCGATGGCCGGGCCGCCGTCTCCGGTGTAACCCGATGTTCCGGTTCCCGCTACCGTTGTAATGATGCCGCTTGCCGTATCCAGCTTGCGGATCACCTGATTGCTTTCGTCCGCAATATAAAGATTATCATGGGAATCAATCGCCAGACCGCTTGGGAAATTGAGTTTAGCGGAGGTTGCCTGCCCATTGTCTCCGCTGTAACCTGATGTCCCGGTTCCCGCAACGGTTGTAATGATGCCGCTTGTGTCTACTTTGCGGATTCGATTATTCTGAAAATCCGAAATGTAAAGATTTCCTTTTGAGTCTACCGCCACGTCGCTTGGGAATTTCATACTGGCATCTAATGCAGGACCGCTGTCTCCCGAAAAGAAGAAATTACGGTTTCCCGCGACATTGGAAATCCTGCCGTTTGCGTCCACTTTGCGAATAAGGTTATTGGAGGTATCAGCAATGTACAGATTCCCTTTGGAATCGGCCGCAATTCCCTCCTGGTTGTACAGCGCTGCACCCGTTGCCGTCGGGTTCGTATCATAACCGGAGTAACCCGTACCGGCAACGGCGGAAATAGTGCCGCTCCGGTTCACTTTCCAGACTTTATTGGCGCCGTCGTCCGAAATGTAGAGATTGTACCCGGAATCGAACGCGATGCTGGTAGGAGATCGGAATTGGGCCGAGACCGCCGGTCCGCCGTCGCCGGAGGAACCATAAACGCCGGTTCCGGCAACCGTTGAAATCACCTGCCGGACGGAGGCTTTTTCAACCTTCAGGTCTGCCGTTTTGATATCAACGCCGCCGGATACGTTCTCCCAATCTGCTCCGTTCAAGATCTGCTTTTGAAAGGTTACGGAGATTGTAAAATTTCCTACTGCGGCGGGAGTAAAGGTGCAGCTGTAAACGCGGGTCCCCGCAATGTAGTTTTCTTTTATAGGAAGAGGATGATTCACGTGATCTCCCGAAGATTCCCAGGAAACCGGAACATACCGCTCGTCCCCGTCCGCGTTCGCTTCGCAGAACTGACGGTCCCCGGCCGCAGTTAGCGTGACCGTGCCGCCTTTCACGATATCCGATGTGTTGAGCTCAAGAGTATTGTTGGCCGCATCCGCCGAAGTTGCCGAAAGCGCTCCGATCTTACGGATGCGTGCGTTGCTGCAGTCGGCAATATACAGGGCGCCGTCGGTATCCGACGCGACGCCGGTGGGGTAGGAAATCTCAGCTTGAGACGCATCGCTCCCATCGCCGCTGTATCCGCAAGTGCCGTTGCCCGCGACGGTTGAAATCGTTCCTTGCGGATTAACCTTCCGAACCCTGCTGTTCTGGGTATCTCCAATATAAAGATTGCCATGGCAGTCCACCGATACGGAATGGGGGTAATATAGTTTTGCAGACAGCGCTTTGCCGCCGTCACCGTCATAGCCGTATAACCCGCAGTCTCCGGCAACAGCGCGAATCAGTCCGTCTGAGCCTACTTTACAGACCTCGTTGTTTTCGGTATCTGCAATATAAACAGTTCCTTTGGAATCCACCGCCACACCCATTGGCTGATTGAGTGCGGCCGTGGTGGCTTCTACGCCATTTCCGTTGCAATAGTAGCCCATGTCGGCGACGCCCGTGCCTGCGAATGTCGTAATAATTCCCGTGGAGGCGTCTATTCTTCGAATTCGATTGTTTTTTGTATCGGCAATATAGACATTGCTTCCTGAATCCACCGCTATGCCGGCCGGTTGATTCAGTTCCGCAGAGGCTGCGTCACCGTTGTCTCCGGAATAATCAGCCACTCCGGTCCCAGCGACGGTGGATATTTTGTGAGTTGATGCATCCACCTTGCGGATGACGCTGTTGTTGGTATCCGCAATATAGAGATTCCCGCCCGAATCCACAGCAACGCCAAGCGGATAAGACAATGTCGCGTCCGTTGCGTAATCATTGTCGCCGCTGTACCCGGCGTAGCCTTTGGTTCCGGCCACAATGCTGATATTGCCTTCCGGATCCACCTTTCGGATTACCTGATTTACCTGGTCGGCAATGTAAAGGTTGTGGCCCGAATCCACAGCGATCCCCCACGGATAATACAGCTGTGTTTCCGCAGCGGAGGCACCGTCTGCATCCCCGTTTGTTCCTGTGCCCGCAACCGTGGAAATCCTGCGGACGGTGACAGAGGCCGCCGAAGCACCCATAACGGACAGCGGCAGCATGCCGAGCAGCATCGCAAAAGTCGTAATGAGCGCAATGGCTTTCTGATGGACCTGTTTCAAAAACATTAATTATTCCTCCTTATAATGGGCAGCGAGAAAACGCGAATTTCCAACAATGCATAACAAAATTTTACACTTTATACTATTAATTGTAAATATAGAAAAGTACAGACTTTAGCACAGCTTTCACTTGGACGTGCTTATGCCGGCGGATGCATATGTCTTCTTCGATGGAAATCCAGCACAACCCATTACGTTTTCGTTAATATCGCTCTATTTATTGTAACAGACGCTACCAACGGATTCTAACAGGATTCTAACAAATGAATCCAATTTGTATAATTAATATAAAATATTCCTTGATTTCACAAAATGTTTACAATTTTATGTAAAATTCGCCTCCATTTCGCATAAAACGTATTAATAGAAGCAGAAATCCGATCATCATGACATAATAATCAGACAAGTCAAAAGACTTGTGTTCCCCGTTTGCCGCTGCTGCAGAAAAAGACGGCCCGGAGGAAGCCCACGGCCTAAAAACGTGCCGCCGGCACGTTTTCTTGACGGCCTTCCGAATCCATCCCTGCGCAGACATAAAAAAATCAGACAAGTCAAAAGACTTGTCTGATTTTTGGTGGAGGAGGATGGATTCGGACCATCGAAGCCGTAAAGCAACAGATTTACAGTCTGCCCCATTTGACCGCTCTGGAACTCCTCCGGATACATCTATATGCGACTATGTTGAAAGCAATTGGAGCTGGCAGACGGACTTGAACCCCCGACCTGCTGATTACAAATCAGCTGCTCTACCAACTGAGCTACGCCAGCGTTTTCACAGCGCTTGACTATAATAACATTTTACAAGTCGGATGTCAAGGCTTTTTGGAAAAAGCAGCCGCAGTACGAAAAATTCCAGCCGAAACCGGTTCGAATTCCGCACGGGCGGACTGTTCGTGTCAATTATTACCCCAAAAATTTGAAGATGAATTTAACTGTTTGATCCAACTAATCTCTTTTTCATGATGTAATCATGTTGCTGCTCATTCCCCATGACAAAAACATGCTCGCCGGACATGTGGAATCCATTCTTGGAATAAAAGCCAATGGCCTTGAGATTTTTCTCCCACACGCCCAACCACAGATACTCTTTTCTTTTACTGGCAGCAATGCACACCGCCTTGTCCAATAGTTCTTTTCCGTAACTGCGACCTTGAAACGCCTGTAAAAGATAAATCCGCTCCAGTTCCAATGACTTTTCATCATTGATATCTGTCTGCGCAGGAAAGTCGTTTACTTTGATATATCCGGCTAATGATTCATCGTGATAAGCAAAATAAAAAGCTGAACACGGATTGTTCAGTTCCTGAGAAATCTTTTCTTTACTAAAGGCCTCGCTCAAATAAGTTTGCATGATCTCTTTCGAACAGAATTTACCAAAAGTAGCCTGATAAGTTTCCTTTGATAAATCGCGTAATTGTTGCAAATCATCCATTGTACATTTACGGAAAGAAAGCATCCCGGCACCCCGCTTTATTTTCATTAACAGACTATCGATCAAACATTCAATTCATTATATCATAAAAAATCGCTCCCACAGGAACATGATCTCAATTCCCATAGAAACGGTTTTGGTCGAGGTGACAGGATTCGAAGGTAGTGGTACCTTTCCGCGCGTACCGCGAGTCCCTTCGGCTCCTTTTTGGAAGAGGAAAGCACATGGCTGCTCCCGACCTGCGTCTGCAGGTTCTCACCGGCCGCCAACGAAAAAAGAGCTCACCTCCTTCGGAGGCAAGCTCTTTTTTGGTCGAGGTGACAGGATTCGAACCTGCGACATCCTGCTCCCAAAGCAGGCGCGCTACCAACTGCGCTACACCTCGATTTTTATCCGGTTCAACGGCTTTCCTATTATAGGGGAAAAAGAAGCGGTTGTCAAGGCGAATGGGCGGCGCCGGAAGAGCTTCTCGGATAAGCCCGGCGTCCCGCTGGAAAATGTTTTCACAAATTTGTTTATAAATCGTTCAAACGCAATTTAAAATTTATGCTATGATAAGAAAAGAATAAAAACGGATTGATTGTAAGCGAACGGAGGGTTCCTTTGGTGAATAAAAGAAAGAAGCTGTTCCGGCTGACGGCTGTCGTACTCGCGGGCGCACTGCTTCTTCAGACCACCGGCTGCGCGGAGGTGGCAAATTATCTGCATGCGGAGGTGTCCTCCGGGCTTACGGCGCTTTCTTCTTCGCCGTCCGTTCAATTTGACCCTTCCCCTTCCTCATCCTCCGCTCCTGCTTCGTCCCGGGCGTCTTCCGGAACAGCCGCAGCGTCTTCGCGGAAATCCGGAGTCCAGAGCGTCAAAAAGGTCACGCCGAATGCGGGGGACACCGGCGGGCAGTATGAGAATATCGCAAAAAGCGGAGTCAGTTCGACGAGCTATTCCTTCCTCGCCCAGTGCGGCGGGTACCAGGGCCTGACAGACAGCACGGAAAGAAATCTTTATCAATTGATCGGGCAGAGCGTCAGTCAGATTTCCAGCCAGAAGGACTCGGCGGGCTATTATCCCGTGCGCCGGGTATCTTCTTCCGGCAGCGTGTCGGAGGCAAAGATCCGGCTCGCGCTGATGGCATACCTGAACGACAATCCACAGGTGTTCTGGATTGCAAACGCCTATTCCTACGGGCTTTCGGGCGCGGGAACGACCCTCCAGATGTATTCCTATCTTTCGCCGGGCGATTGCAGCACGGCGGTGAAAAATTTCAACAGCCGTCTTCAGGCTGCGGTAAAAAGTATCCCCGGCGGGCTGAGCCAGTTCAGCCGGGAGGAATCGGCGTTCGATTATCTGATTTCCCGGTGCAGCTACGATGACGCGGCGGCAGCGGATTCCAGCCAATGGCAGGCCTATACGGCCTACGGCGCGCTGGTAAACGGAAAAGCGGTATGCGAGGGCTATTCCCGCGCCATGCAGCTCCTGGCAAGCTATACCGGCCTTTCCTGCATTCTGATCCGCGGGACGGGCGACGGAGTCAATCATATGTGGAATGAAATTAATATCGACGGCCAATGGTACAATCTTGATGTGACCTGGTGCGACAGCGACATGCTTATTTACAACTATTTCAATGTCACGGATGCCGTGCTCCGTCAGACCCATCAGCCCGGACCGCTCGCTTCTTCGCTGGCAGAGAGCGCCGTCTGCGGTTCCAATTCCCAATATAACCTTCTGCTGCCGGAGTGTACCTCTGCGGCGGCCAACTATTTCGCCGTCCGGGGCGCGTCCGTGACAACGATCGGAAGTTCCGGCGACAGCGCGGTCGAACAGGCAGTGGCATCCCGCCTGAAGGCGGGGGATACCACAATCCCGTTCCGGATTTCCCCGAGTCTGAATTATGACAGCACCGTCAGTCAAATGATGACGGCGTCCCCTTATAAAATGTGGACCTATCTGGAGAAGGCGTCTGCACTGGCCGGGAAAAGCCTGAACCTTCAGCAGACGACCTATGCGACGGATAAGAACGACCGCGGAATCAATGTGCAGGTAACTTATCAGTAAACGGTAATGTTTGATATTTTCCCATAGATATGTTACAATTTCGTTCAGAGAAAAGGGATAATATTCAATCTCTGGAATATTTATGAAAAAATCAGATTAATCTCATCGCGCGTATGAGTTTTGAGATTTCCGATGGGCAAAAGCGTGGGTGCGGAGCTGTTTGAGAAGGAGAAGCATTATGAAAAAAGCAATTCTTAGCTTTGCTTCCGGCAGGGGAAAACGGGAAGAGAATGTCCGAAACGCCGTTCATGCGACGGAAAGGCTGGCCGGTACGACGGTGATTGTCAAATCCAGTCTGTACGAGTCAGACGCAGAAGGGTCTGAGAAACTGACGGCCTGTGCCGTTCTGCTTACGGAGCTTTCCCCCTTTGCGCTTTTTGGAGCCTGCAAGGGAATTGAAGCGGCAATGGGGAGGGTTCCGGACGAAGACTCCGGGAAACAGGTCATGGAGATCGAGCTTCTCCTGTACGAGGATGTTGTTCTGCGGAATCCCGAGCTGATGCTGCCGCATCCGGAACTGCTTCGCCGGCCGCTTTTTCTTGTCCCTCTGGGAGAGATCTTTCCGGACGGGAAGGCCTTGGGGGTCGATTTCGCCGGCGCGCTTCGAAAAGCCGATACGGAGCGGATTCGCACACTTTGAAAAGAAAAACTAAAAAAAGTCAAAGAAAAGGGTTGACATTAGGGTCTGCGTTTGGTATTATAGTGAAGCGCCTTACGGAAACGGACACTTGAGAGAGCGGTTCGAAACGCCGGAAAGCCGCATGGGACCTTGAAAATTAAACAACGAAAAGGAAAAAGGAACCCGTAAAGATTTCGAGAGACAATGTACTTTCGGACAAGAGATGAAAACTCTAAAAAATCAAATGAAACACGTTAGTGTTTTTGA
>JAEWRF010000215.1 GCA_023460155.1 Bacillota bacterium
GCTCTGGAATCGACGAGCAGCGGATCCTGACCGAGGCGGCGGTGTTTGCCGACAAGGTTGCCGTGGAAGAAGAGACGGTTCGTCTTCGCAGCCACATCGGGCAGTTTCGCTCCATGCTGGAGTCCGATGAGGCGGTCGGGCGGAGGCTGGATTTCATCGTACAGGAAATGAACCGGGAAGCAAACACAATCGGTTCCAAATGCGTGGACGCTAAGATTGCGCACACGGTGGTGGATCTGAAGGCGGAAATAGAGAAAATTCGGGAGCAGATTCAGAATATTGAATAGGAAAGCCTGAATAAGGGGAGAAATCATATGAAGCTTATCAATATCGGCTTTGGGAACATGGTGTCCGCAAACCGTCTGGTCGCGATCGTCAGCCCGGAGTCCGCTCCGATCAAGCGCATCATTCAGGATGCCAAGGAACGCGGAACTCTGATTGACGCGACCTACGGCCGCAGAACGCGCGCCGTGATCCTGACGGACAGCGACCATGTCATTCTGTCCGCCGTGCAGCCGGAGACCGTGGCGAACCGGTTCAACGACGACCGCTCCGATCTCTCCGAGGAGGAAATTGAAAACGATGATGAATGAAGGGCTCCTGATCATTCTTTCCGGGCCGTCCGGCGCGGGGAAAGGCACCGTACTCCGGAAATATCTTTCCGAGAATCCGGATACCCGGCTTTCGGTGTCGGCGACCACGCGTGCGCCGCGCGAAGGTGAAACGGACGGAAAGGAATATTATTTCTATACGAAGGAACAGTTCCGGGAAGCGGCGGATGCCGGGAAGATGCTGGAAAGCGCCGAATACTGCGGCAACTGTTACGGCACTCCCGCCGCCCCAATCCGGCAGTGGACGGAATCCGGCCTTGATGTGATCCTTGAAATCGAGGTGCAGGGAGGGGCGCAGGTCAAGGCTAAACGTCCGGACGCCGTCGGTATTTTCATTCTGCCGCCGTCGCTTGAGGTGCTTGAGCACCGGCTCCGGAAACGGGGAACCGAAACGGAGGAAGCGATTCAGAACCGTCTGGAAGCGGCGCGGCGCGAAATTCCGGAAGCGCTCCGTTACGATTACATTGTAGTGAACGACGATTTTAATCTTGCTGCCGAACGAATCCGCAAGATCGTATTTGCGGAAAAGTGCAGTGCGCGGCGAAACGCGCAGTTGATTGAGAGGATGCTGAATAATGATTAAACCGATTGCCGATTTGATTCTTACGCCGGACCAGAGCCGGTATTCCCTTGTGGTTGCGATTGCAAAGCGCGCCCGTGAAATTTCGGAGGAAGCGGAGAAAAACCGCGTGATTCTGGAGGATAAGCCGGTCCAGATTGCCGTACAGGAATATATCGACCATAAATTCACCATGATCGAAAGCGTTGTTCCCAACGACGACAACGAAGACTAGTTCCCTGCCGGAAGGAGTGGTTCCAGTGACTGTTGCCGGCGTTGCGGTGGAGAACACGGTTTACCACTTTGACCGGATCTTTGATTACAGTATCCCCGAGTCTCTGCGGGATGCCGCGCTACCAGGCTGCCGGGTGCTTGTGCCGTTCGGCGGCGGAAATGCGGCGAGGCAGGGAATGATCCTGTCGGTTTCCGTCGGCGCTGAAGAAAAAGTCCTGAAGCCGCTGCATGCGGTTTTGGATGAGGCCCCGCTGCTGACGGAGGAAACTCTCCGCCTGGTGGCGTGGATTCGGGAACACACTTTCTGCACGCTGTTCGACGCGGTTCGTCTCTGCATCCCGGCGGGACTGCTGGTTCGTCTGCAGGTGGAATATTCACCGGCGGCGGATGCGGCGGAACTCCCGCGGGAAGCTCTTTCCCCCGAGGAGACGGCAGTCTTCGATACTGTTTGCCGCAAGCGGAAGCCCGTTTCGCGGGAAAAGCTTCTTGCTGAACTCGGCCTCTCCCCGGAAAACCCCATCCCGGAAAAGCTTGCGGCGGCGGGGTACCTGAAAAAGGGCAGCGGAGCGGTCCGCCGGGTTGGGGATGCGACGCAGAAAATGGTCCGGCTGACCGAAGCCGAGGAACCGCCGCGCCTGACCAAACGGCAGAAAGATGTGCTGGATCTGCTCCGGGACGCGGGGAGTGCTTCCCTCCGGGAACTCTGTTATTTTGCCGGGGTGACGCCTCCGGTTGTAGCAGCGCTGGTATCGAAGGGCTGTGCGGAGCTTTTTGACGCTCCGGTGTACCGCGATCCCTATAAGAATGCGGAGGAGCAGGAGCCACCGGCTCCAATTGTGCTGACGCCCGCGCAGGAAGCCGCTTTTCAAAATCTGTACGGTCAGTACCGGACCGGTGAAGGCGGGGTTTCTCTCCTTTACGGCGTAACCGGGAGCGGGAAGACCTCCGTCTTTCTTCGGCTGATCGAGCGCGTACACGCCGAAGGGCGCGGCGCAATCGTCATGGTTCCCGAAATTTCCCTGACGCCTCAGACAATCGCGCTGTTCCGGCAGCGTTTCGGCGCCTGCGTCGCGGTGTTTCACAGCGGACTGACTCTGGCGGAGCGGCTGGATGAATGGAAGAGGGTAAACAACGGCGACGCCACCATCGTTGTGGGGACAAGGTCCGCCGTGTTTGCCCCTTTTCGCAATCTCGGCCTGATTATTCTGGATGAGGAGCAGGAGGGCACCTACAAGTCGGAATCCTCCCCGCGCTACCATGCGCGGGAGGTGGCGAAATTCCGGTGTGCCTACCACCATGCGCTTCTGGTGCTTTCCTCCGCAACCCCGTCGGTGGAAAGCGCCTACTATGCCAAATCCGGCCGGTATACACTGAATGTTCTGCCGGACCGGTACGGGAG
>JAEWRF010000216.1 GCA_023460155.1 Bacillota bacterium
TTCCTGCACGGTCTGGCGGGGGACCTGTGCGCCCGGAAATACTCCATGACCGCCATGCTGCCGACCGATCTGATCGACGAGCTGCCAGAACTTTTCATGAAAATCGGCCGTTAGCCGCCCGGTGCGGCCCGACGGCCGTAAAACGGGAGGTGCCGATGAAGCGAAGCATCCGCATTCTGGCGTTTTTTTTCTGCCTGACCCTTTTATCCGGCTGTTCCGGACAGCATCCGATGAAGGCCTCCGATCTCGATTTCACGTTTTTTTGCAAAATCAAGGCTTCCTGCAGCGGGCAGAATACCGTCTGCTCGTTCAGCCGCAGCGGACCGGAAAACGCGGAAATGAAAGTTCTGGAGGGCGGTTCCGCCGGCATGGGCTTTGACTGGTCCGGCAATGGGTTTACGCTCACCTATCAGGGGCTTGCCGCGAAAAGCGAGAAGTGCGTGCTTCCGGATACATCTTTTGAAGCGGTGCTGGTTCGCGTGCTGGATGAAGCCCAGAAGCCGGGAGTGCTGACGTGGACGCACGGCAATGAGTTTTCGGGCAATGCGGGAGGAGACGATTTTGTCCTGACCGCCGATCCGAACTCCGGGCAGATTCAGAGCGTTACCGTCCCGGGTATGGGGGTTTCGGTACAATTCTACGATTACGAGGCCGTTGGGGCCGCATAAAAAAAGAAGACGGAAAGTTCCGTCTTCTTTTTTTATGCGCTGTCAGCCCCGCAAGACGGCTGTGCCCCGATCGAAAACCGGATGCTTTTTCGCTAAAATCGGTACCGAGAGCAGTCCGAAAGCGAGCATGGAACTGAACAACTCGAATGAATGGCCGAATCGGACCGGATCTGGCATGTAAGCATTCGGAAACAGCAGAGGGGTGGTAATTAGAACACTGAACAAAAGTCCCGGCATAAAAATGGAAAGTCGGCTGTTTGGCTTCAGAGAATTCCGGATCAGCAGGGCAATCAGCGCCCACAAAAATCCCCGGAAAACCTGAAACAGAACAAGGCTGGGACTTTGCTGTGCCATATTTTGAAAGAAGTTGATCATTTGTGTGCTGCCGCTGTAAAACTGACGGATCGCGGGGAACTGCCAGGCTACAAAATAGCCGAACAGGAAATAGACCGCAACATAGAGCAGCGCCAGAACAGCCAGTTTCGGCAGAAGCTCATGAATCCCTGCTGTGTTGCGGCGCGGCTCCGCTTCCCGCGGAGGTTCTTTCCGAAATCGACCAAGTATCCAGACAGCCAAAAGGGAAAAAACGGCGGTATAAAGAGCTCCGGCTAACACGACCCGGAAGAGCTGAGAAAGCGGCATTTTTACGGCGCTGTTGAAGAACAGGGTTTCAATCTGCGTCATAAAATACTGCACACCCCAGAATACCGCAAAACATACGGCAGCCAGGCGCATTCCGTGCAGGGTGGAATCTTTGATCCATACGGAAAGCAGCAGAGCGTTGAGAAACGAGTAGACCATAAGAGTGGAAACGGTTCCGGCGGGTACGGATGTTTCCCCTCCGGCGCCCAAAAGCAGGTTGGAAACTGCCATACAGACAAATAAGAGGATAGTAAGAAGAACAACACGCAGGCAAAACAGTACTGTTTTCTTCATAAAACATCAGCCTTTCTGAAATGCGGTCGGATGCCCGGCCGCAAATTGGGAACCGATTGCTTCCCCAATTCCTCTTGCAGTCAGGACTTTTCCTGAGAATTGCGGAGATTGATGAGCAGTACCAGACTGATACAGGTTAAACCGATCGACAGCGTTGTAACGGCAGTATGCGAATCGGCTTCTCCCAGAATGGAATTAACCAACGTTGCAATGCCCATTGCGAGGCTGACCGCAATGAAAAGTAAGGGAATCAGTTTTTTAATTTTTTTCAGCGGGTCTTTCGGTGCTGCCGGAACCTCCTCCTTTTGAATGTTCAGGAGCTCTTCCGACGTAATGCCCAGCGTTTGGGCCAACAGCGGAATGGCTGCAATATCGGGGCAGGAAATTCCGCGTTCCCATTTCGATACCGCTTTGTCCGTAACATTTAATAGGTTGGCAAGATCCTTTTGGGTCATGTTTTTCTGCTTTCTCAGTTCGGCAATCAGGTCGCCCATTTTTTTATCATTCATAATCGATCCCTCCGGAGGATAGTTTCATTATAGAATTTCGTTCCGGGAAAAGCAAGAAACCGGAAGTAGAATTTTGTAAACCGGAAGTTTCCCTCAAATTAAACTTATGAATCGAAGCAATAAAAGCGGCCGCACTGTCAACTCGAGCTCGAAAATAATATTATGTATCAGGTCCTTCAGCGAATAAATTCCAGAAACAATGCCAAAAATATTTGCGAACCAAAATTCATGGATTATTCGGAGCGTGAAAAAATGACAATTCGAAGAGGGGACATTTATTATGCCGACCTTAGCCCGGTTGTGGGTTCCGAACAGGGCGGAGTTCGGCCGGTGTTGATCATACAGAACGATATCGGAAACCGGTTCAGCCCCACGGTGATTGCGGCGGCTATTACCAGTCAGCACGCGAAGGCGAATCTTCCGACCCATATCATGCTTAACGCAAGCAATACGGGTCTTGCAAAGGATTCCATCGTTCTGCTGGAACAGGTGCGCACCATCGATAAGCACAGGCTCAAGGAACGCATGGGACGTTTGGACGGCAAGGCAATGGTGATGGTGGATCAGGCGCTGTCGATCAGCTTCGGCCTCATCGCTCAGGTGCAGATGAGAGAGGCTACATAGCCTGCCTGACCGCGAAATTTTTCTGTAGTAAGCACGGCAGATATGAAAGGATACGGACCGCCTTCTGATCGCACACGGCAATGCGGCCGCACGATTGGATGGCGGTCCGCCGCGTATATTTTAAAACACAGGAAAGATACTAAGAAAAAATGAAAGGAGTGCTGTAACATGGCTATTACCGAAAAAGAGCTTACAGCTATTGAAGATCAACTCGGCATCGAACAGTCCCTGGTCGCAAAGTGCAAAGCATATTCGCAGATGTGTTCCGACCAGGAACTGAAAAAGGAATGTGACTGCATTGCGCAGAAGCATCAGGCCCACTTTGACAAACTGATGAACATGTTAGGCTAAAGGAGAGTGAAAATATGAATCAGAATACGACGCAGATCAGCGGATCTTCCGGGTCGCTTCCGGAAAAGGAACTGATGACCGACGTCCTTTCTTCCCAGAAGTTCGTCACGGATTCCTATAATACCTTTACCAACGAGTGCGCAACCCCGAACGTGCGCAACGAATTCATGCAGATCCTGCAGGAGGAGCACCAGATTCAGGCGGAGGTTTTCGATGCGATGAAAACCCGGGGC
>JAEWRF010000217.1 GCA_023460155.1 Bacillota bacterium
ATGCTCATGTTGACTGCCCGGGTCATGCCGACTACGTCAAGAACATGATCACCGGTGCTGCGCAGATGGATGGCGCCATTCTGGTTGTTTCCGCTGCAGACGGCCCGATGCCCCAGACCCGTGAGCACATCCTGCTCGCCCGTCAGGTAGGCGTGCCTTATATCGTAGTTTATATGAACAAGGTTGATCAGGTCGACGATGCCGAACTGCTTGACCTGGTTGAAATGGAAATCCGCGATCTTCTGAACGAATATGAATTCCCGGGCGACACGACCCCGATTATCCGCGGGTCTGCTCTTAAGGCTCTGGAATCCACTTCCAAAGACGCCGATGCGCCGGAATACAAATCCATCCTCGAACTGATGGATGCTGTTGACTCTTTCATTCCGACTCCGGAACGCAAGTCTGACCTGCCGTTCCTGATGCCTGTTGAAGACGTTATGACCATCAGCGGCCGCGGCACTGTTGCAACGGGCAGAGTGGAGCGCGGTACTGCTAAGATCGGCGAAGAAGTTGAGATCGTCGGCCTCTCCCCCGAGAAGAAGAAGTCCGTTATCACCGGCCTCGAAATGTTCCGCAAATCTCTGGACTTTGCTGAAGCGGGCGACAACATCGGCATGCTTCTCCGCGGCGTTCAGAGAGAAGAAATTGAACGCGGACAGGTTATTGCAAAGCCCGGCAGTGTTCATCCGCACACCAAATTCGTTGGCAAGGTTTATGTCCTTACCAAAGAAGAAGGCGGACGTCATACTCCGTTCTTTAACAACTACCGTCCTCAGTTCTACTTCAGAACAACGGATGTTACCGGCATCATCGATCTTCCGGAAGGAACCGAGATGTGCATGCCTGGCGATAACGTTGAGATGACGGTTGAACTCATCACCCCGATCGCCATGGAAGAGGGCCTCCGTTTTGCTATCCGTGAAGGTGGCCATACGGTTGGTTCCGGCGTTGTTACCAAGATTATCGAGTAGTTTTCGCCTTAGGGCAAAGACGGCGGTCCGATTTTAATCGGACCGCCGTCTTTTACCGTAAAGAAGGGTCCCGCAGCTTATGCTGCGGGACCCTTCTTTACTTTATTAATTTCCAAAACATACGCCGATGTCCTTTGCCGCGCGGATCAGTTCGCAGCCGTCGGGTACGGTTTTCAGCTTTCCGGCTACCTCCTTAAGCGGGATGGGAACGATGGAATCTCCCTTGAGTGCAACCATATAGCCATACTTCTGCTCAACAAAAAGCGAAGCGGCCGCGGCTCCGAAACGGGAGGCCAGAATTCGGTCATAGGGGCAGGGACTGCCGCCGCGCTGAAAATGCCCGGGAACCGTTACACGGATTTCCTGGCCGGTCAGCTGGCCGATTTCATCGGCGAGGCGATACGAAATCGAAGGGTACTGCATCTGGGAACGCGAAACCTTAAACTGCTTTTTACTCAGCTGCGCTTCATCGCAGGATACCGCGCCTTCGGCGACGGCGAGAATGGAAAACCGTTTTCCCTGTTCGCTTCTTGCGCGGAGCGAATCCGCGACGGATTCCACGTTGTAGGGGATCTCAGGTAAAAGAATGACGTCCGCACCCCCGGCGATTCCGGCGTAAAGAGTAAGCCACCCGACTTTGTGCCCCATGACCTCGACGATAAACACGCGGCTGTGCGAGGTAGCGGTTGTATGGATGCAGTCGATCACCTGCGAAGCGTTCTCAACGGCGCTGTTAAATCCGAAGCTCATGTCTGTTCCCCAGATGTCGTTGTCAATCGTTTTGGGAAGGGTGATGATATTGAGCCCTTCCTCGGACAGAAGGTTCGCAGTCTTATGAGTTCCGTTTCCGCCCAGAATCATCAGGCAGTCCAGGCCCATTTTGGCGTAAGTTTCCTTCATGCTTTTTACCCGGTCGGTATTGCATTCGTCGATGACCCTCATCTGTTTGAACGGCTGGCGGGAGGTGCCGAGAATCGTGCCGCCCAGAGTGAGAATACCGGAAAAATCATCCGGAGCCATTTTTTTGTAAAGACCTTCGATCAGGCCGCGGTATCCGTCTTGAATCCCAAAGATCTCTATATTTTTCCCGTGTTTCACATAAAGGGATTTCGCAATTCCGCGGATTGCGGCGTTCAGACCCTGACAGTCTCCGCCGCTTGTTAAAATTCCTACTCGTTTCATTTCCTTGATCCTTTCCTTGATGAATCTTTACGAATCCTGTTCGGGCGAATGGCTTCGGATCGGTTCGTAGGGGGTGAACTCCTCCGCTTTTTCCAGCTTTTTGGCATCTTCGGAGGTGAGCCTAGCAAATTCCGCCTGACAGCTGCAGGCAACTTTTCCCCTTCGGTCAATGTGGGAATAAGTTCCGTCGGAGTTCATCACGCGGGTGTTCGTATTGTCGCTTTGCATCAGCTCCAGTATACGGAACAGCCTTTGACGCAGCGCTTCATCTTCAACCGGAAAAACAAGCTCCACACGTTTGTCGAAATTCCGCTGCATCCAGTCCGCGCTTCCAAGAAACAGCTTTGGATTTCCGCCGTTTTCAAACCGGTAGATCCGGCTGTGCTCCAGCAGCTGGCCCACGATGCTGTGCACCGTGATGTTCTCGCTGATCCCCGCGATTCCTGGAATCAGGCAGCAGATGCCGCGAACAATCAGACGAACCGGAACTCCCGCTTTGGAAGCCTGATACAGCTGACGGATGAGGTCGGGGTCAACAAGGGAATTCAGCTTTACCGTTATGCCGCAGGGAAGGCTGTGCTGGGCATTTGTAATTTCACGCTGGATCATGCGCCCAAAAAAGGCGCGCATCCCAATGGGAGCAACGATGAACTTGTTGTATTCTGGGGAACGCGAATAACCCGTTAGAACGTTAAACAGGGATGAAGCATCCATGCCGTAGGGCTCCCGACACGTGAAAAGCCCAATGTCCGTATAGATTCTTGCCGTGGAATCATTGTAATTTCCTGTGCCCATGTGCAGGTAGCGGCGGATTCCGTCTTCGTCGCGCCGAACGACCAGCAGAATCTTGCAGTGCGTTTTCAGGCCAATCAAACCGTAAATGACATGGCAGCCGGCTTCCTCCAGCTTTTTTGCCCACATCAGGTTGTTTTCCTCGTCAAAACGCGCCTTAAGCTCCACCAGAACCGTAACCTGTTTTCCGTTTTCTGCTGCTCGGATCAGAGCGGCTACGATGGGCGAATGCCCGCTGACGCGGTACAGGGTCTGCTTTATGGCAAGGACGTTTTCGTCTTCTGCGGCCTTTCGGACAAAATCAACTACAATCTCAAAGCTCTCATAAGGGTGGTGAACCATACGGTCGCGTTCGCGGATTGCTTTGAAAAGATCGTCGCATCCCCAAAAATCCAGCGGCGGGTACTGCGGTCGGATCGGCTTGAAGCACAAATTCTCATATTCCGGCAGGGATGAAAACTTTGAACAGAAAGTCAGGTCAAGCGGGCCCGGAATTTCGTATACATCGAAATCGTTTACTTCAAGCATATCCGTCAGAAAAGATTCCGTTTCCCGGTCGTGCTTTGAATAAAGTTCCAGGCGCACTGGCTTGCCGCGTTTTCGCCGCTTGATCGATTTCTGGATTTCAACAAACAGATCTTCGGAATCCTCGTCGATATCCAGATCGGAATCCCGCGTGATACGGAAGGGGCAGGCGGAGCAGATTTCATTCAGCTCGAAAAGTGCTTTCAGATTCTGGATAATAACGTTTTCAAGAAGAATATAGCAGGTCCCGGAACTGGAAGGCACCCGAAGGAATCGGGACAGAATGCCCGGCACCTGAATCACTGCGAAAAAGGACTCGCTTTCTTCCTTCAGTCGGACTGCAATATTCAGGCTTTTATTTGCCAAGAAAGGGAACGGGCGGCTCCGGTCCACGGCAAGCGGGGTCAGCACGGGAAACAGAACCTTGCTGAAATAATCGGAAACATAGCGCTGCTGTTCCTCATCAAGCTCATCCGTAGAAAGAAAGCGGATTCCGACCCGTTTCAGGGCTGCGAGAAGGGAGCGCGTATAGCAGGAGTACTGCTTTTCCACAAAAGAATGAATTTTATCGGAAAGTGTTGGAAAAAGCTCTTCCGGCGTAAGCCCGGAGGGATCCGTAATTCGGTAGTTAAGATCGATCTGTTCCTTGACGCCGGCAACCCGAACCATAAAGAACTCATCGAGATTTGAAGCGGTAATCCCGATAAAGCGGACTCTTTCCATAACCGGATTCTCTTTTTTAAATGCTTCTTCCAGAACGCGGGCGTTAAAATCCATCCAGCTCAGTTCGCGGTTTACATAGGGGAATTCGTTATTTACGGCAGAAGTGTCGCTCAAAGTCTTTCACAACCTTTATATCAGGGTAGATTTTACAGAAAGCTCCGGATTATAACCGAAGACCTCTTTAAAAAACGGAGAGCACTGCTCAAAAGCCCATTTTTCCAGATAAAAATTCTGATTGGTTTTTGACTGGATAATCAGCCTGTCATCCTCCAGACGGACGCTGACATCACGCAATTTCTGCTTCCCGGATTTGTCAAGGGCGTTGGCAAGACGGAAGATCGCCGCAAGCTTTGAAATAATCAGTTTGTTTTCTTCGTGCAGGGATGAAAACTCTGCATCCTCAAAATTTGGGACATCATATTCGTTGTATCGGGCCACATAAGCCGTCAGCAGCATCTCTAGATCCGTCATGCCGTAAATATCCGTATCTTTGATCAGATCAAAGGAACTGAGCAGATGCTGCTTTACGGTAACATAGTGCCCGCATTCGTGCAGGATCGCGGCAAGCTCCAGCAAAAGGCGCTTGCGCTGGTCCAGACCGTGAGCGTTTTTCATTCGGTCGAAAATCTTGCAGGCACATTTCCGCACGAAGGCGGTGTGCTTTTCATTGCAGTTGTAAATGCGCGCAATATTCTGAGCGCAGGAGATGGCGTTTATGCGGACGTGCTCCTGATACTCTGACTTGCTTTTCGGAAGAAGCATATGGCGGATCAGTGTATCCCATAGTTCTACCGAGGGACAGATGATTACTTCTGATTTTGCATAGCGGAGCAGCCGAAGGGCAATGGCAATCGAGGCATAAAGCAGCTCCGCCGTTTCTTCCGGAATACCGTACTGCGCCGCGATCTTTTCCTGAGAAAGCGAACGGATCCGGCCGAAGAGGTCGCGGATTTTTCCGGCATCAATCTCATAATTGCCGTCCTTGCTTTCGATCCCGCAGATGGTTGCGATCAGCCGTACCTCAATGCCGGTTAGCACCAGATTCTGTACGCGTCCGCCTTCCAGCGGAATCTGCACATGCTCAAGAATCGTATCGAGGTATTCCTCGACAACCATGTAAAAGTCGGTTCCGGTTTCCTGAACATTGCCGAGAATGTCATGCAGCTTCAAGGAACCCATAGGAATATTCTGGGAAAAGATCATCTGCTTTCCGTCGTAAACGGAAAAACCGATCGTTCCTGCGCCAATATAGGCAATCAGAGCACTCTCGTTTTTCCGTTCCGGAAGGTTTCCGAGATTATTCAGAATTTCAGAATATAGCAGGGTCTTTTCCTGATCGTCCTCAAGAACCTCAACCGTCATATCGTTCTGGATTTTCAGCTGATCGATTACATAAGACCGGTTTTTTGCTTCCCTCAGTGCGGTGGTCGCCACAATCTTGCATTGCCCGACCCCGTAATCTTTCAGAATATTGCCGTAGCCGCGCAAAAGGGAAGAGAGCTCCCGAAGACTTTCGAAGCTGATTTTCCCTCCGGTAAAAACCTCGTGCCCCAAATGCAGCGGATAGGTCAGCCGGTCAATATCGGTGATTTTATCCTTTTTCAACTGAGAAATCCGCATGCGCAGCGCATTCGAGTCAATATCGATCACAGCCGCTTCTTTCATATTTTTCTTTCGGTTCATCGTGACACCGCCCCTTTGACCAATTATTTTCATTATATCAAATATATTGCGCTGTGACAATCGTTTGAGGAAGTCTGCAAGTCTCAAAAGCTGATATGGCTTATATAAATGGAAATTATGGTAAATTTATGATATAATAAAATGAAATGAGAAATCCAAACGGGAAGGAAAAAAGGGCAATGGATCGGAATTCAAAGGATAAAAATCTGAACCGAAAGCTTCGGTTTCGGCATGCTTTTTTGATTTTATGCGCGGCACTTGCGGTTTCCGCTGCTTTTTACGGTGTCGTCATGGCCCTGACGACGCATTCCGCGGCTCCCTACGCAAGCTCTGGAAATCCTTCTTCCGCAGCAAGCCTACCGGTTTCTTCACAGGTGCCGGAGGTTTCTTCGGCTCCTGCTTCCTCTGCGCCGGTTTCTTCCGAGCCGTCTTCAGCGGTGCAGAAGCCGGTTTCCATTACGATCCTCGGCGCCGGCGACAACCTGATCCACGACATAATTTACGAAGAGGCCAACGCACGCGCCGGTGGAAAGGGCTATGATTTTAAGCCGGTTTATGCCCGCATCGCCCCGCAGATCAAGGCCGCAGATATCGCTGTCATCAACCAGGAGACGATTCTCGCGGACAAGATAGCGCCTCCTTCGGGCTATCCGCTTTTCAACTCGCCGACAGCTCTGGGTGACGAGATGGTGAACATCGGCTTCGACGTAATCAACCACGCCAACAACCACATTCTTGATCTCGGGGAAAAGGGCATCAAAGCGACTCTTGACTATTGGGCGCAGAAGCCGGTCGCGGTGGTCGGAGCTTACCGTAACGACGCGGACCTGGAGAATATCCGCATCGTCGAGGCAAAGGGAATCAAAACGGCGCACATCGGGATCACCGAAATGACCAACGGACTGTATCTGCCGAAAAACTCGAATTACCGGCTGATTTATGCAAGCAATACGCCTCTGATCGAACGGCTGATCAAAAAAGCGAAAAGCATGGCGGATGTCGTCGTTATCTCCGTGCACTGGGGCAACGAGGATACCTTTACTTTGACGGATAAACAGACTCAGCTCGCGCAGAACATGGTCAACTGGGGCGCGGACATTATTTTTGGAAATCACCCTCACGTTCTTCAGAAGCTGACAGTTCTGACGCGGCCTGACGGAACCCGCTGCCCGGTGATTTTCGCACTCGGCAATCTCGTTTCCGCTCAGGAAAGGGGCGAAAACATGATCAGCGGCCTTTTGACGGTTACGATGACAAAAAATTTTGAAACCGGAAAGACCTCGTTTACTTCGATGAAGCTGACGCCCGTGATCACGCAATATGGCCCGCGCTGCACGAATATTACCATCTATCCGCTCAGGGATTACACCGAAGCGCTTGCGCAGGCGCACGGTGTGCGGCGCTATACACCGGAGTTTAACCTCCATTTCATTCAATATGTGCTTGACCAGACGATCCCGAAAGAATATCGGGATGAGTCTTGACAGAGCAAAAATTGCGTGTTATTATATTAACAATTCAATAAGTGGTCTTCGGGGCGGGGTGTGAGTCCCCACCGGCGGTAAAGCGGCCTTAGGCCGACAAGCCCGCGAGCGGCACAAAGCTGCAGATTCCGGTTTTATTCCGGAGCCGACGGTATAGTCCGGATGGTAAGAAGAACGCGCAGTGCGCTTTTTCGTCCCGCAGTTTCGGCTGCGGGATTTTTTGTACCCCAAAGGCGAAAGATTGAAAACTGAATAATCTTCAGGGCGGGGCGCAAATCCCCACCGGCGGTAAAGCGGCGTCAGCCGATCAGCCCGCAAGCGATCAGTCAGTCGCAGATTCCGGTTCAATTCCGGAGCCGACGGTATAGTCCGGATGGAAGAAGATAGGAACAAAAAAGGGCCCTGAGCATTTTTGCCGAGGCTCTTTTTTTAATTCATTTCCTATCCGAAACGAGGTTTCCAGTGAACAGCATTGAAAATTTGAAGGAACAGTCAAAGTCCGTCTTTGAAATCCGCAACGTCGCTCAGATCGGCGTACTCGGCGGCATTGCCTTTATTCTGATGACGATTGAGTTTCCTCTCTGGTTTGCTCCCGGATTTTACCGGCTTGATGTCAGCGAACTTCCGGTACTGATCGGCAGCTTTGCCATGGGACCGCTTGCCGGTATTCTGATTGAGATGATAAAAGTCCTGCTGTATTTCTTTATTCACGGCAGTTCAACGGCAGGGGTAGGGGACTTTGCAAATTTTATTTTCGGATGTTCCCTTGCAGTTCCGGGCGCGATTATTTACCAGCGCCGCAAAAGCCGAAGGAATGCGCTGATCGGTCTTGCAGTCGGCACGCTTGCCATGACTGCCGTGGGCGCCATTCTGAACGCGTATCTGCTTCTGCCCGTTTATTCCGCCGCCTTTCATATGCCGATGGAGGCGCTGATTCAAATGGGCACGGCGGTGAATCCCGCAATCAACGGCCTCTGGGCGTTCATCCTTCTGGCGGTCGTGCCGTTCAACCTGTTCAAAGGAATTTTAGTCTCCTGCCTGACCATGCTGCTTTATAAAAGCGTCAGCCCGATTCTTCACAACCGAATCCGTCATTAATTTCTCGGAAAAAGTTCTTTCAGGACGGTTTACAATTGGCTTTATAACTGCTATAATAATAAAAATTGAATATTTCCTTATCAAGAGTGACGGAGGGAACAGGCCCTGTGATGTCCGGCAACCTGCCATAAAGTAAGGTGCCAAATCCTGCGGGAAAGCCGAGAGATGAGGTTGTTATTGCCGTGCGGTTTTCCGTACGGCAATTTTTGTAGTTTAGGAGGATGCAGAATGTCAAAACATTTTTTTACTTCAGAATCCATTACGGAAGGTCATCCGGACAAGGTCTGCGACCAGATCGCCGACGCCGTGCTGGATGCCATTCTGGCGCAGGATCAGGATGCGCACGTAGCCTGTGAGGTTACGGCGATTACCGGTATTGTTCACGTGTTCGGGGAGATTTCCACCACCTGTTACGTTGACATTCCCGCAATTGTCCGCGATGTGATCCGTGAGATCGGCTACGACAAGCCGGAATACGGGTTCGACGGCAACACCTGCGGGGTGCTGACTTCCATCGATGTTCAGTCTCCCGATATTGCTATGGGGGTCAACAAGTCCTTTGAGGCGCAGAACGGCGCCGTTGACGCGGATGACCAGATCGGCGCCGGCGACCAGGGAATCATGTTCGGCTTCGCCTGCGACGAAACTCCAGAGCTGATGCCGATTGCAATTTCGCTTGCACACCGGCTTTCAAAAAAGCTGAGCGAAGTCCGCAGATCCGGCGAACTTGCCTATCTCCGTCCGGACGGAAAAACTCAGGTAACCATTGAATATGAAGATGACCGTCCTGTGCGCGTAGACGCGGTTGTTGTTTCCGCCCAGCATGACGCAGCGGTTCCGCTTTCGCAGATCCGCGCGGATATTTTGGCAAAGGTCATAAAAAAGGTCATTCCCGAAAAATGGCTCGATGAAAAGACGAAGTATTATATCAACCCGACGGGCCGCTTTGTCATCGGCGGACCGGTGGGGGACAGCGGACTGACCGGGCGCAAGATCATTGCCGATACCTACGGCGGCTACGGCCATCACGGCGGCGGTGCTTTTTCCGGGAAAGACCCGACAAAAGTGGACCGTTCCGCGTCCTACGCAGCGCGCTGGGTTGCGAAAAATATTGTGAAGGCAGGGCTCGCCAGAAAATGTGAGGTGCAGCTTGCCTACGCGATCGGTGTCGCGCATCCGGTGTCGATCATGGTGGATTCGTTCGGAACTTCCTCTTACGGCAACGATGAGCTTGCCGGAGCCGTTTCCAAAGTGTTCGATTTAAGGCCGAGCTCCATTATCCGCGAACTGGATCTGAAAAAACCAATCTACCGCTCCGTTTCAAATTACGGTCATATGGGACGCGAGGATCTGGGCGTATCCTGGGAAAAATGCGACCGTGTCGGCGCTTTGCTTGCAGCACTCAAAAAATAATTCTGTCACGCAATCACCCCGGCGCATAGACTGTGCTGGGGTGATTTTATGTTCGATATTGGAATAAGAGTCGTTTTCGTCCTTTTTGCCGTGGTTGGAATCGTCTGTCTGCTCCACCGTTTCCTTCTTTGGCTGTTAAAGACCGACAATCCCGGAAAGCTGATGCTCATCATGACACTGAAAGGCCACGACGAAAAAGCGGAGTTCACGCTCAGGAGCGCGATGGAGCGCATCCGATGGATCGGCAGCGGCGAAGTGCAGCTTATCTGCGTCGACTGCGGAATGGACCGCGAAACAAGAACGGTCTGCGAACTGCTTTCTCTGGATCTTCCCGGCATCCGTCTGTGTTATCCGGAAGAATTATGCGAAATAATCTGCGGATAAAATTGCAAATACATAGCGAATCGACTATACTTAGAATAGCACTGCGCAAAGTGAGCATCGTCGAATCTGCAGCTCAATCTTTGCGAGAGACAAGGACAAAACCGGAGGAATCCTGCCGGATTCCGAGTATTTTGGACGCGGAATCCGCACAAAAAGCGGCGCAAAGGCGGCGCGTGTGAATTGTGCGGTGCTGCCCCAAATCAAAACAATGGATATGAGGGACTCGGAGTGGATCAGGAAAAGCTCCTTGAAATGACCGGAACGGTGGAACAGCTCGTTTTTCGGAATGAAAAAAACGGTTATTCCGTCGTTGAACTGAACAGCGGCGGGGAACTGGTGACGGTTGTCGGAGAAATCCCCGGGGTTTCCGTGGGCGAGAGCCTGCACGTCGTCGGTAACTGGGTTAACTCGGCGAATTACGGGACGCAGTTTAAAGCAGAGGCTTTTGAACGTTCCCGCCCCGAAACGGCTTCGGCCGTTCTAAAATATCTTTCTTCCGGAGCCGTCAAGGGTGTTGGGCCGGGAACCGCGCAGAAAATTGTGGATCTTTTCGGGGAAACAGCTCTGCAGGTAATGGAAAAAGAGCCGGAGCGGCTCTGCGCAATCAGAGGCATAACGAAGGAACGCGCGGAGAAAATCAGCGGGGAGCTGATTCGGGTCGGAGGCATGCGCGAAATGATGGCCAAAATGGGAGGGCTCGGCATCACGCCGGAGGAAGCCGTTCGCATCTGGAAAATCTTCGGTGCCGATGCCGATCAGCGCATTGCTGAGAATCCTTATTGCCTGTGCCTGGAAGGGCTTGACATCGGCTTCGACCGTGCCGACCGCATCGCCGCGGCAATGGAGCGCCCGCAGGATGATATTCTTCGGGTTCGCGCCGGGCTTCTCCATGTGCTCCGCCATAACCTGGGGAACGGACATACCTGCCTGCCTTCGGACAGGCTCTCGGCAACCGCCGCAAAAATGCTCGGCGTCGGGCTGGAACAGACGGCGGAAGCCCTTGATTCATTGGAGAGCGACGGCTCCGTCCTCTCCCGCGGAATCGGCGAGAGAACATTCACCTTTTTGCCGGATCAATATCAGTCGGAAGTTTACATTTCCGGGCGGATGCGCATGATGCTTCACTACCCGGCCCCCCCTATTGTCGGCGTCGATTCCATGATTTCCGATATTGAAAGCACGGACGGCCTTCAATACGCGGAGGGGCAGCGGCAGGCTGTGCGCGAAGCCCTTTCCAAAGGCCTCCTGATCCTTACCGGAGGCCCGGGAAC
>JAEWRF010000218.1 GCA_023460155.1 Bacillota bacterium
AGCCTGAGCGCCCCATAGCCGCCCATCGAGTTTCCCGCGATGAAGGTATCCTGACGGCGGGTGCTTACGGGAAAGAGGCTTTCGACAAACCGCGGAAGTTCTTCCGTAAGGTAAGTAAGGTAGGCCGAGCCGTAAAGCATATCCTGATAAAAGCTGTTGGAAACCGACGGCATTACAACGGCCAGGCAGCGGTCCTGTGCATAGCGGGTAATGGAGGTCTGCAGGAGCCAGCTGGTATGATCGTCATAGGCTCCGTGCAGTAAATACAGAACCTGGAACCGCCCGCCCTCATAGGGGCGGCTGATTTCGTCGTTCGGGGTAACAGAGGGCAGGAATACATCGACATTGGTTCCAAAGCATAATGTTGTGGAAAAGAAGTTACATTGAAGCAGAGCCATTCTCTTAGACAGACCTTTCCGAAGCAGACCTCCTCCTGGTCAGCCTTCTTTGGAGTATTTGCGCATATCCAGCGCGACGGCAACGACGATGATGATGCCCTTGACAATATACTGCCAGTAAGAACTCAAGCCGATAAAGGTCAGGCCATAGTTGATGACGCTGAAGATGATAACGCCGAGGAAAGCACCCGGCACCGTGCCGATGCCGCCTGCGAAAGATGCGCCGCCGATAATGCAGCTTGCGATGGCGTCCAGCTCGTAGCCTTCACCGTAGGAAGCCGTCGCGCTTCCGGTGCGGGCGGACATCATGACGCCGGCTAAACCGGCCATGACTCCGGACAGAATATAGGTGAACAGTTCAACCTTAAACACGTTGATGCCGGAAACCTTCGCGGCCTCACGGTTTCCGCCGAGTGCGAATATGTTCTTACCGAGTGTTGTTTTTGTCAGCATGATATGAATGGCAACCATAACAACAACGGCGATGATAATCAGGTAGGAAATGCCGAAAACGGATCCCGTGCCAAACTGCGTAAAGCTGTCGAGGTACCCGGCCAGCGGCTGAGAATGGTTCGGTTTTTTGTTGATATACAGCAGATCAGCGCCGTAAATCACCATCTGCATGCCCAGGGTTGCCAGGAAGGCGGGAACTCTCAGCTTCGTGATGACGAGCCCCGTGATGCAGCCGACCACAAGTCCAACCACAAGGGAAGAAAGAATCGGCACCCAGAGGGGAAGCTCCGGCATACCCGGCCAGAATTTCAGGTAATAAGTGGATGACTGAGCCAGTGACCCGGAAACCACTGCGCTCAGACCGGCCAGACGGCCGATGGTCATATCCATGCCGCAGGCGATAATGACGACCAGCATGCCCATGGCAAGGATGATCTTCGGGGCGCTCTGCACAAGAATGTCGCTGAGGACCCCCACCGATACGAAAGACGGCGAAATAACGGCGATCACCACAATGAGGGCGAACAGGCAGACATACAGGACGTTCTCTAGAAGGAACCTGCTGATATTTCTCTCTTTTATTTTCATGGTTTGATACTCCCTTACGCCTTTTTATACGTGCTTGCCAATAACATGATCTGCTCATCGGTGGAACCGGGCCCGTCTACGATGCCGGAAAGATGACCTTCGCACATCACCATGATGCGGTCGGACATTCCCATCAGTTCCGGCATTTCGGAACTGATCATGATGACGCACTTTCCGGCCTTCGCCATCTCTTCCATCAGCTCATAGATTTCGTATTTGGCGCCCACGTCGATGCCGCGGGTCGGTTCGTCGAGGATCAAAATGTCCGGCGCAGAAAGAAGCCACCGCCCGATCAGCGCCTTTTGCTGGTTTCCGCCGGAGAGGCTTTGAATCTTTGTGGCAAGCGACGGCGTTTTGATTTTCATTGCATCCACATATTTCTGCGCGTCGGTATTTCTCTTTTTATTGTCCAGCAGCGCAAAGGGTTTGCCCAAATAAGCCTTGCGGCTGAAATTCTGCTTGACCATAATGATGTTGTCGGTAATTGAAAGCACGCCGAAAATCCCCTTTGCTCTGCGCTCTTCCGTCAGCAGGGCCATGCCGTTCCGGATCGCGTCCAACGGCTGCCTGATATGAATTTCCTTTCCGTTAATGGAAACGGTGCCTGACGCAACGGACCGCAGGCCGAATATTGCCTCCATCAGTTCGGTGCGCTGCGCGCCCACCAGACCGCCGACGCCAAAGATTTCACCTTTCCGGACGGAAAAGCTGACGTTCTGGAACGAATGGGGATTCGGGCTGGTAAGCTGCTTGACCTCAAGATATGCCTCTCCGGGCGTGTGCTGCTTCGGCGGGAAACGATTGGTCATCTCGCGGCCCACCATGTGGCTGACAATAGATTCCGTCGTCAGTTCGCTCGCATTCCAAGTTCCGACGTTCTGCCCGTCGCGCATGATGCTGACTTCGTCCGAAATCTGAAGAATCTCGTCGATTTTGTGAGATATGTATATAATGGCAACTTTTTCTTCCTTCAGCTGCTTGATAATGCGGAACAGAATTTCCGTTTCGCTTTCGGTCAGGGAAGAAGTCGGTTCATCCATAATAATCAATTTTGCGCCGAAAGAAACCGCACGGGCTATTTCAAGCAGCTGGCAGTAGGAAGTGGAGAGTGTGGAAACCTTTACTTTCGGATTGATCGTCAGACCCAATTTATCGAAAATAGCTTTGGTGTCGGCATACATTCTCTTCTCATCCACCCAGTGCACACCGGCCATTTTCCGATGCGGGATTCTTCCCACCCAGATGTTTTCCATGACGTTCTGAGGGGGGATCGGGTGCAGCTCCTGATGAATCATGGAAATTCCAAGGTCCATCGCGTCGCGGGGCTTGCCGATATGTGCTTCTTCTCCGTCAATGAGGATCTGCCCCTCGTCGGAGGAATACACGCCGTAGATACATTTCATGAGGGTCGATTTCCCGGCCCCGTTCTCTCCCATCAAGGCATGCACCGTTCCGGGGCGCACCTTCAGGGAAACGTGGTCCAGTGCCTTTACGCCAGGAAAAGATTTGCAGAGACCGCGTGCCTCCAGAATAAATTCGGATTTGCTCATGTTCGGTTGTCTCCTTCTTTACATGAAAGATAGACATTGATACGACCAGGCACGAATCGGAAAGCAGTCGGGATCCGTATTCGAAAGGAGGCCGGACTTTTATCGTCCGGTCCCTTCCGAGGCAATACGGATAATCCCTTTCTGCCGGGTTCCGCAGCTTTTAGTTAATCTTCGTATCTTTAATGTCGTAGGAAGCGTCGCTGATATTTTTGGCTGTGATGGAGGTATAATCGATCCAGACGCGGTGGCCTTCCACTTTGGCACCGTCAATGCCCAAAGACTGCGTGTTGACTTCTTTGCCGTCGTTGAGCAGAGACATTACTTTATAAACGCATTTGGAAAGCTTCACAGGGTTATTGAGGCTTGTTTCCAGCATGGTTCCGTTCTTCAGTGCCTCGCAGCCTGCCGCTGTGGCGTCCACGCCGACAACCGGGATCGTGTTGCTCTCATTGGTAAAGTAGCCGTGAGCTTTCAGTGCGGCAATCGCGCCGAGCGCCTCGTCGTCGTTATCAGCGATGACGCAGTCAATGTCTTTTCCGTAGTTTGCAAGCAGAGCTTCCACGTTTTCCTGTGCCTTGGCGCGGGAGAAACCGCAGATTACGCCGTTGACGGAGTCGCCGCCCTTTACGCCCGTGACATCATCGCCGCCGATGCATTTTCCAAGTTTGGTGCCGGCGCCTTCAATGGCCGCAAGGCTGTAGGAGGAACGGTTGATGGTGTCGGAAAAGGAAGCGATGCCCTGCAGGAGAACAAAATCCAGTTTCCCGTTGTGATTGCGGTCCCAGGTGTTCGGATGGGCTTTAATGTACTCGGCGATGGCATTGCCCATGTTGGTGCCGGACTGTCTGGAGTCGGAAGAAACGTACCAGAGCTTGTCGTAATTGGAAAAGTCCTTGTCGGCGGGGCTGGTTGTGTTAGCGAAAATCGCCGTAACACCCTTCTGTTTGCACTGGTCGACAATGTTGCTGATGCCGCCCATGTTAATATTATTGAGAACGAGGTAGTCAACCTTCTGGCTGAAGAAATTGTTCATGTTGTTGGCCTGCACGTTCTGATCGTTGGTGCTGTCGGCATCGGCCACTGAAATTTTCCCGTCGCTCTGGGCGATATTCAGCAGGGACTGGCGGGCATTTGCAATAAACGTATCAGAGAACTGATACCAGCAGACGCCGGCCTTTTTCTTCCCGCCGGCCTGTGCGGCCGCTGACGATGCCGCCGCCGCTGAACTTGGAGCGGACACGGCAGCGGAAGCCCCCCCTGCCGCCGCGCCGCTGGAAGCCGTGCCGGCGGACCCTGAACTGCATGCTGCCGTGGACATTGCCAGAAGAGTACTCAGCATAATGGATATCAGTTTTTTCATTTTACTTCTCCCTTTCATGGTTCGTGTTCCCGAGACTGCCGTGTTCTGAACAATGAATCAAAACTTACGGCGTCCCTCACTGTGAGCGCAAACTCCGTCCGTTAAGGACAGTTGTATGCCGCTGCCGCCTTTTATGCGGCCGGGCAGGTTTTCGTTTGTTGTCGGACCTGTTTCCTGCACAAGGTTGTCCTTTTTAGGTCATCGTCCTCCAGCAATACGTTCGGTGTACTTCCTCCCTTTTCAAAGAATAAAACAGCTGAAAAGTCGGCCGACTTTTGCCTTGAATCTATATAAATTATATAAAAAATTGCTGACCTGTGCAATTCAAATATTGACGTTATCCATTTTCACAGAGTGTGTAAGGCTACTTTTTTTTAGTTTTAATTTCTTATAAATAATAATTGAAACAAGAGGAAGTCAAAATTTTGACTTCCTCTTGTTTCAGACGACATTTTTTCTTCAGTTGCAACGGATGTTTTTATTAACTTCAAACAGATTTCCAAAGTATTGACAGGCTAATCAGCGGGGCTGATTCACCTGTATTATAGAAAGGGTGCTGTGCTGTTTCATTCGGATGAATCAGTCCAGTTTCAAAAGCGGCGTGCTGCTCATGCACCGAGTTACTTCCTCTTCGGTCGGCATGGAGGAAAGCGCACCCTTCTGTGTGGCGCACAGCGCGCCGGCAGCGTTCGCAAAGTCGGCCATTTTTGCCAATTCCTCCGGGGATATTTCCTCGAGTGCACCTTTATAACGGCTGATCTGGCAGATCATTGCGCCGAAGAAGCAATCGCCGGACCCCGTGGTGTCGATAACATTCGTATCGTATGTTCTGAGAAAGCCGGAACCTTTCGCACAGCGATAATAGCATCCCTTCGCTCCAAGCGTGACCACCACTGCTTTAACGCCTCGTTCGAGAAATTGTCTGCTGCCCGCCTCAACATCGCCGCTGCCCGTAAGGAACACCAGTTCCTCTTCTGAGATTTTGAGCACATCCGCATACTGTAATCCAAACAGCATGTTCTCTTTTGCCTGTTCATCATTCGCCCACAGTGCCGGGCGCCAGTTCGGGTCGTAGGTGATAACCTTCCCCTTTTTACGGGCGTATTCAAGTGCCGCCCTTGTGGCGCCCCTTGCCGGCTCGTCCGTCATGGAGAGGGAGCCAAAGTGAAAGATCTTTGCGCTGTCGATCAGGCCGAAATCGAGATCTTCCCGGGTCAGCGTCGTATCGGCGCCGGGCTTCCGGTAAAAGCTGAAGCTCCTATCACCGTGCTCATTAAGCTGCACAAACGCAAGCGTCGTGTTGACATCGTGGGAAAAGCAAAGTCCGCGTTCGTCGATGCCGTGCCTCTCGAGTACGTCCCGGAGAAAAAAGCCGAACTGGTCGTATCCGACCTTGCCGATCAGCGCTCCCGTCCCGCCGAGCTTTGTCACAGCCGCGAGCACATTGGCCGGAGCACCGCCCGGGTTCCTCTCGAAGAGAATGTTCCCGGCCTCCGAAGTTCCCGCGGGAGTAAAATCGATCAGAAGCTCGCCAAGTGCAACCACATCAAACACTTTTTATTCACCTCGCCAAAACTAAATATCTGTATTTCTTTTCACAACATTCACGAAGAGCCGTCCCCGCCGATTGCGGGGCTGCGGCGGTTATTCCAGAGAAAGTTCTTCTTTCGTCCCGTTTTCACCGGTAAAGGTAATCCTGAACCGGCAGGTTTTCAGATCTGCAAGAAGCTGCGCTGCGTATTCCCCTTTCGACCAGCGGATGATCAGCCTGTTTGCTGAGCCCGCATCATCGACGGAAACGTCGCCGCCAAACGCCGGGTAACTATTCCGAAAACGCATGATGGCATACATTTTTTGGAGCATGGGCCGCTCGATCTCCCGTTCGATCTCTTCCTTTGAATAATAATGGCGGTTAATGTTCCGGCCAACCTTTGTTTTTTCCAGAAATTCAATATCGTTTTTGCCCGCTAACAGCCCCACATAGTAAACCTGCGGGATACCCGGCGCGAAGAGCTGAACCGCCCGCGCAAGCAAATAGGCGTCGTCGCTGTCGCCGAGGGCGGAGTAATAGGTACAGTTCAGCTGGTAAACATCAAGATTATTGTAGGCCACAGTGTTGTAAACTTTTTTAACATTGGCACCTTTTGAGAATAAAAAGTCGGTAGTCTGGTCGATTTCTTCCTGCGTCATAAGTCCCTTCACATCGACAACGCCGATTCCGTCGTGCGTGTCAAGCGTCGTAAACTGCTTTCTCGGGCAAATTCTGAGCCAGTTCAGCAGGTTCTTGTTTGTGCCGGTATAGATGGCATGGAGCAGCAGCATCGGCAGCGCAAAGTCATAAACCCAGTAATCTTTCTCCGCCAGCTTCATCTGAATCGAAAAGTGTTCGTGGATTTCCGGCAGAATCTCAACATCCTGTTCCTTCACAGTGTCCCGGCAGAAGTCAAGCAGATTAAAAGTCTCCGGCTCCACGAAGAAGCAGTTTGTCCCCTGCTTTTTTACCGCGTATGCAAAAGCGTCCAACCGGATGATCGACGCGCCGTTTTCAACCATGTTCAGCATGGTTGCTCGTATAAAATCCCGGGTCGTCTTTGTGTTCACTGCGAGGTCGATCTGTTCTTCATCAAAGGTGCACCATATTTTCTCCGACGTCCCGTCGCGGAACGTAATGTCTGTATACGGCGCGCGCGGTTTGCGCTTATAGATCAGGTCGACATCCTCCTGAGTTGGCTCACCGCCGGGCCAGAAATCCCGGTAACGGATAAACATGTCCTTGTAAGCTGACCGGTCCTTCTTTTCAAGAAAATCCTGAAAATAGACGGAGCTTCTGGAAATATGATTGATCATAAAGTCAAACATCAAGTAGTACCGATTCGCAAGTGCCCGTATATCGTTCCAGTCGCCGAAAGCGGGTTCGACGGTCTCATAGGTCGTTGGAGCAAAGCCGCGGTCCGCCGAAGACGGAAAAAACGGGAGGATATGCAGTCCACCGATGATATCCCCGAAATGCTCATCCAGAATCTCAGACAGTTCCTTCAGGTTTCTTCCCATGCTGTCCGGATAAGTAATAAGCATGATTTGATTTCTGATAGCCATTACCCTTCTCGTCCCTCTCGTTTCCTGTATTGATCCCTGCGTCTGCCGGTCAGTTCCTGCCGGAGGCACAGTCAAACGCCCGTTTCAGAGCTGCAATATATTCCGCCCGACACCGCTCACAGACCTCCGTGCGGTTCGCAATAAAGTCGAACCCGTGGAAGCACCCTGGGTACAGATGAAGCTCCACCGAAACGCCGGCGCGGGCAAGTCTTGCGGCGTAGTCAATGGTTTCATCGCGGAACGGATCCTGCTGTCCGACGCAGAGATAGGCAGGGGGCAGACCAGTCAGGTCCTCTGCGCGCGCAGGGGCCGCATAAGGCGGAACCTCGCCCGTAAAAGTGCTTCCAAGGTACATCTTCCAAGCGGTGATGTTGTTTTCGCGGTTCCATGCTTTCGGCATAGTTTCCATGTTGATTTCATAGCAGGAAGGCGTGTTGTTCCGGTCGTCAATCATGGGGTAAAGCGGCATCTGGAAAAGGACCTGCACTTCTCCGCGGTCGCGCGCCATCAGGGCGAGCGCTGCCGTCAGGCCGCCCCCGGCGCTCGGGCCGGCAACGGCAATCCTTGAGCGGTCGATTTTCAGTTCGGCGGCGTTGTCCGCCATCCATTTCAAGCCCGCATAGGAGTCCTCAATTGCTGCCGGATAGACATGCTCCGGCGCCAGTCGGTAATCCACCTGAAACACGACACAGCGCGCTTCCAATACAAAACGTTCGCAGATGCCGTCTTCATACTCCGGTTTTCCCAGAGAATAACCGCCGCCGTGGCTCCAAAGCAATGCCGGGAAACTCTCCTCCGTCCGGCTGACCGGCTCATAGATTCTCACGGCCAGCGGACACTCGGGGCCGCGGATCGTTCGCGTGAAAATACGGACTTCCTCAGAGTGCTCCACCGGAGCGGGCGGAGCAGAACGGGCAGCCTCGACTCCATCCAACGCCATGTCAATCATGGGGGCAGCATTCAGAATAGGCTGCAGTTCTTCCAATACAGTATCTTTCATTGATAATGCTTCCTTATCTGTGTTCTTTCAAAAACGGCGGCAGTGCGTCAAATGCCGATTGCCCAAAGGGCCGCCTTGCGTATCTGTTCGTTCCAGAAATCCCAGTTATGAATTCCCGGAGTCTCATCATACACATGGCCTACATTCTCTGCCAGCAGGAACTCATGGTAGCGTCGGTTTTCCTCAATCAGGAAATCCTCTGTACCGCAAGCCATATAGATTTCCGGGATTGCTGCCTTTTCCTCTTTTTTCATGCGGATGAGCGCCTCCGGATCTTTGTCGCTCCCCAACAGCTGACCAAGATCGCCGAATACTCGCGTGTAATAGCGGTAGTCGGCAATAAAGTCCTTGTAGCCGGGGGCTATGCCTGAAATCTGATGGAGGATCAGGGCGGAGGAAAGCGCAATAATTCGGCCGAAACGGCCGTATTTCAG
>JAEWRF010000219.1 GCA_023460155.1 Bacillota bacterium
CTTACCGTTGCCCATCGTGGGTTCAATTCATTGTATCAAGCGGTTTTAGCGTCTCCTTCGTTTGATCGGATAGAAGGGACCGGAAATCATCCGTCAGGGCAACTGTAAAATCGGGGTACCGGTTCAAAATGGATTTGATAAAGCCCTGACGCTCTTCTTGATCGATTTTTTCCAGGAATGGCAATAAGCTCATTTGCTCCTTTGCGGCGCAGTAAAGCACATCGGAAAAGCATAGGTTCTTCCCCATCTGATTTTCCGAGAACCAATTTAGGCATTCTATCGCGGTATCTTGTTCTCCTGCCTCCTCCGCGCAGCGAAGCCGGCACAAAAGCACAAAGTCATCTTCTCTTTTCATTTTTGCTATCGCCGGATAGAGGCCGAGCCGTAACG
Source organism: Bacillota bacterium (assembly GCA_023460155.1). GTDB lineage: Bacteria > Bacillota > Clostridia > Oscillospirales > Acutalibacteraceae > Caproicibacter. The sequence goes on from JAEWRF010000219.1 coordinate 391, forward strand.
CCGGGCTCCTCCTGATATGTTCTTCCATGCAGTCGATCGATTGATATTTCCTTTCCTTGTCATTGCAGGAGAGGATTCTATCATAAAAGTCGGCAACAATTTCCCAGTTTCTGCTGAACCAGGCAATCGCAAAACACAAAGAATGGACCCCTATTATATTCCAGTTTGGAAGGGAATAATTAAATTCTTTTAAACAAGCGGCGGAGTGCTCCCAATCATTCTGCTGCACATAACTCCATCCCATTAGTCGGATTGCTTCTTCTCTACATTCCGGACCTAAGCAATGCAGATCTGAGAACAGCATCCGCGACGATTCCAATTTTTGCCTTTGATATTTTTGCTCGATTTCCAGATATTCCTGTCCATACAGAATGGCATTCGAATATTGTTTTAGCTTGAATTCGGAAACTTCCCCCCAAAAATAACAGTCCAGATAATCCATGTCCTCATTTCCCTGAGGAGCAGGAATGCCTTCCAATGTATCCAGCAATATCTGATATGCTCCGGATACAAAGTAAGACCTTATCAGCGTATGATGAAGCAAAGCCCGATAATATTCATCCGGATGGCCTTTTTCAATCTCCAACCCTTTTTTGCTGACTTCAACGGCCTTTTCAATATTTCCTACCACGCAATATTCCTTTGAAAGCTCCCATAATGCACGCAGGTCATTCGGATTTTCTTCGAGTATGCTTTCGATAAGACCTGCGTTTCTCCGGAACTTGTTCAGCTTATCCTCTTCCCGACCCTTGAAGGCATATCCATAATGATGTACATAGGCGCCCAGGAGTTTCATCCGCCCCTTTCTGCATATGGCCTCATGCACCCTGTTTTCAAAATGCATCCCGGGATAAATCTTGAAAAGCCGTTCCGCAAAAAAGTCTTGATAGGTTTCTCCGTTCTGATCCGTATAATTCCGCACCTTATAGAAAGCACTTCCATAACGATCGCATTCTCCGCTGTTGAAAAAATCGATGATCGGTGCCACATCATCGAACCATTCGTCTCCGTCCAGGAATAAGAACCATTCCCCGCGTGCTTCTCTGAGCCCCGTATTGCGCGCCTCGGAAAAGTCGTCACACCATTGGTAGTGAATGAGATGGTCCGTGTACTTTTCCGCAATTTCTACGGTGTGATCGGTGCTTCCGGTATCTGTAATAATTAATTCGCTTGATACCGCGCCTAACAAAGGCATCAGAGAATTGAGGCATTTCTCCAAGGTTTCTTCTTCGTTTTTAACAATCAGCCCGATCGTCAGTCTTATTTCCGCACCGTGAAATGTTTTGTTGTGATCAATATCCCATCTGCGTGCTTTCATTATTTTTTCCTTTCACAGCTTTGAATGATTTTTCCAAAGTGTAAATAAACTGAATTGATTTTATTATAATTCTATAATTCGTTAATTACAAGTTTGGACTTTGAAAAACAGGGCGCGGACTCAGCCTATAAAAAAGCGTACCCTTCTCTATGGGTACGCTCTTAGCTGATTGTACTCAAATTTCGTAGGCAGACTTAGCCTGCAAAAAAGGCGGGAGCAGTTGAAAAAACTGTCCCGCCGACGCAAAGCGCCTTTTTTGCCTTCGGCACCCACGACTTAAATTCGAGAAAAAAACTGCGTACCCTTCGCTCTGGGTACGCTCTCCATTTTGCTCTGTGCTAATATCGGCGGGCTCTTGAAAGCAGGCTCGGCCTGCTACAGAGCTTCAATTTCTTTCATCCACAGTTCCGCCGAGGCGTCGCTGGGCATGCGCCAGTCGCCGCGCTGGGAGAGTGTGACGGTACCGACCTTCGGGCCGTCCGGCAGAGCGGAGCGCTTAAACTGGTTTGTGAAAAAGCGCCGGTAAAACTCCCGGAGCCATTTTTTAATAGTTGCGCCGTCGTAGTACTCCGCAAAGGCGGGCAGCGCCATGCGGTAAATTTTCGAAGGGGAAAACCCGAAGCGGAGCATGTAATAGAGGAAAAAGTCGTGCAGCTCGTAGGGGCCGACGATGGCCTCTGTCTTCTGCGCGATTTCGCCGTTCTCCGGCGGCAGAAGCTCCGGGCTGACGGGCGTCGCGAGCACGTCCTCCAGCAGTTTTTCCATCTCCGGCGTGCCGGTCTGCGCGACGTGGTGAACCAGATGCCGCACCAGCGTCTTCGGGATGGAGCAGTTTACGCCGTACATGGACATGATGTCACCGTTGTAGGTGGCCCAGCCGAGCGCCAGCTCCGAAAGGTCGCCCGTGCCGATCACGAGGCCTCCGCACTGATTTGCAAGATCCATCAGCACCTGCGTGCGCTCGCGCGCCTGCGCGTTCTCATAGGTGACATCCCGCACCTCGGGATCGTGCCCAATATCTCTGAAATGCAGCGAAACATTTTCGCCGATCGGGATTTCCCGGAACTCCGCGCCCAGCAGCTCCGCCAGACGCTCCGCGTTGCTCTTCGTGCGCTTCGTCGTGCCGAAGCCCGGCATCGTGACCGCAAGGATCCCCTTGTGGTCGAGGTTCAGCGCATCGAACGCGCGCGCCGTCACCAGAAGCGCGAGCGTGGAATCCAGCCCGCCGGAAACGCCGATCACCGCGCATTTCGAATGTGTGTGGGCAAGGCGCGTTTTCAGGCCGCAGGCCTGAAGGTTCAGGATCAGCTCGCAGCGCTCCGCAAGGTCGCGCGTGTCGTCCGGCACGAACGGCAGGGAGGGGAACTTCCGCTCCGGCGCGAACTTCGGCAGTTCCATGGAAAACGGAATCTCCCTCAGGGGCTCTCCGTTTTTCCAGGTCGTCATGTGGCGGCGCTCCAGCAGCATGCGCTCGAGGTCGGCCTCCGCGACGGTCAGTCCGGTGTGGAACTGTTTTGCCTCCGCCAGCACCGTGCCGTTTTCCGCGATGACGCTGTGCCCGGTGAACACCAGATCGGTGGAGGATTCGCCCTCGCCCGCGTCGGCATAGGCGTAGGCGCATAAAAGCCGCGCGGACTGCCCCTTGACCAGATCGCGCCGGTAGGGCGCCTTTCCGATGACCTCGTCGCTTGCGGAAAGGTTGAAGATCAGCGTCGCGCCCGCCTGCGCAAGGCGCACGGAGGGCGGGCAGGGGGTCCACAGGTCCTCGCAGAGCTCCGCGCCGACGACGCACTCGGGCATCTCGGCCGAGCGGAACAGAAGGTCCGTCCCGAGCGGAACGGTTCTCCCGCAGAAACGGACTTCACGGAAATCGGGACCGGGCGAAAAATGCCGGGCTTCATAGAATTCGGTGTAATTCGGAATGTTCGTCTTCGGCACAAGGCCGAGCAGTTCGCCGCGGCAGAGGACGGCGGCGCAGTTGTAAAGGTCGGCCCCCACGGCGACCGGGAGACCGACCAGAGTGAGCAGATTGAGGCCCGCGGTTTCGTTCAGCAGCTCGGAAAGGGCCTTTTCCGCGCCCGCAAGCAGGGCGGAATCCCGGAACAGGTCGCCGCAGGTATAGCCGGTCAGGCACAGCTCCGGGAAAGCGGCGGCGGCGACGCCCCGCCGGACACACTCCTCCATCAGCTCCCGCACCGCATTTTTATTATACTCGCAGTCGGCCACCCGGATCGCCGGCGTGGCGGCGGCGATCCGCAAAAAGCCGTCATTCATGAACTTTCCCTCCGTTTTTTTTCGCATTCCCGGGTCCCGCTGCTCCGGAATTCTCCAACCGCGCGCCCTCTTTCTCCGGCTTCCCGAATCGCACGAAAAACGCGCCGACCGCAATGCAGGAGTAATAGGCAATCAGGCGCCACAACAGCATCGCCTGCGTGAGAACCTCCGGCGCGAAAAACAGCCGGAACATCACGAGGAAGCTGCCCTCCGCGGCGCCCGCCGCGCCCGGAAGCGGCGTGTAGCCGGAGATCATGGTGACAAAGCACTGCGCCGCGATCATATCGAAAGCCGGCGCGCCCGGCTGCCGGTACGCCTCATAAATAAAAAAAGGAACCGAAAACAGGGCCGTGAGCTGCAGCAGCGTCAGCCCGAAAACCCGCAGGCGCAGCAGCCGGTTCCCCTGCATGGCCCGGTTGTTTTTTCCGTAAAAATCAAGCTGATCCCTGACCTTCCCGCGCGCCTCCTCCGGGTTTTTCACGATATGCAGCTTCGCGAGCAGCCAGATGACAAAAAAGCTCAGCTTTTCCGCGATTCGGGGACAGAACGTGAACAGCAGCAGCACCGCCATCGTGACCGCCTGATAGACGAAGCCGACGAACGCGAGCGCCATAAAGCCCTGAACCCGCCCCTGGAAAAACCGGTAGCGCACCAGAATAACCGCCAGCGAATAAAGGCTGATGGCCTCCTGATAGACCAGAAATTTGCGCACCAGAGCCGAAACGGCGATTCCGGAGGGAACGCCCCGCCGGATCAGCGCGACAAGCTGCATCGGCTGGCCCGCCACCGCGTAAGGCGTGATGGCGTTGAAATACTGCCCCACCATCGTCACTCGGAACGCGTCGGAAAAGCGGAGCCGATGCTCCGCCGCGCCGGAAAGCAGCGCGCGGATGATTTCGCAGTCCAGAATCCAGTTCAGCGCGACGCACCCCGCGGCGCCCAGCAGCCAGAAGGCGTTCAGCTCCGGCAGGCTGTGCAGAAGGACCACAAGGTTGTTGCCGGAAATGCAGAAATAGGCAAGCATGCCGAGGGAAAGCGCAAAAAGTACAACCTGAAAGATTCTGGACTTTCGGCTTTTCGTTTGCGGCATGGTTTTCGCACCCACTCCGGCCCGGAAAATTCCGAGCCGGGGACGGCAGCCCCGGCCCGCTACCGGACCAGATAATCCTTTTCGAGTTCTTCGGGGGCGGCAACCACATTCCGCAGCTCGCCGATCCGATCGGCGGGAGCGGGTCCGTCCGCCGAAAACTGGCGGATCGCCTGAGAAACCCTGCGCATGTTGGTCATGCACCCACGCATACATTTTTTCTCGCCGTGCATCTTTAATACATACAAATAACAGCAGTTGCACGTTTTTCTGGTGAGCGCGAGATAACTTTTCTTATATTTTTCGTAAAGCCCGTTTTTTTCGAGCGAAACCCGCACAATCGCGATCGCGCGGATAAAATCGTTAATCTTATTCGCATTGATGGTCGCAAGCGTGCTCAGCGAATGCTGGTTGTAGTAATAGAGCGGCCGGTCCAGTACCACAACGCGGGAAGCGTTCTGGAAGATCCGGTGCGCGACGGCCATATCCTCGAAGCACATGGTGGGGAAGGTGATGCGGTAATCCGTAAACAGGCTGCGGCGGTAGAGCTTGTTCCACACCAGACTCTGAATCTGCACATCCCGCAGGAGCTTGTTCATCGCCTGCGTGCGGTTGAAAATCCCCTTGCAGCGAAAGGGGTATTCAAACATAAAGTCGTTTTCGACATAATGGTAATAATAATAGCAGCAGGAGATGTCGGCGTTGTTGCGGATGCAGGCATCGTAAAGCTCCTCCAGATAGGTTGAGGCGACAAAGTCGTCGCTGTCCACAAAGGCGATATACTCGCCGCTGGCAACCTCCATTCCGGTGTTGCGCGCCTGCGACATTCCGGCGTTGCTCTGGTCGATGACACGGACGCGGCTATCCCTCGCTTCAAAATGCCGAAGAATCTCCGGAGAAGAATCGGTGGAACCGTCGTTTACGGCAATCACTTCAAAATTCCGGAACGTCTGCTCCAGCAGGGAAGAAAGGCATTTCCCCACATACTTTTCCACATTATACACCGGAATCACGACACTGATTGTCGGCGTATGCTCTGTTTCGGCCAAAACGGTTCTTCCTTTCCAAAGCGGCAAAGGCCGAGGCCCCGCCGTTTCCTTTTTCGGTCCGGTCCCGCACCGTGTGCGTTTTAAATACTGCTTCCATTTTTGCAGATCATGCCGAAAATGTCAAGCGGTATTTCGAAGCAAATCACGCCGCCGGATTTCCCGCCGCCGTTACGTCGTCGTCCGCGGCAGGCGGAGTGGGGGACGAAGGAGCGGAAGAGGGGGAAGAAGAAACGGAAGACGGAGAACTCGGCTTCGATCCTGCGGCGGATGACGCCGGTTTGGAGGAAGGAGTCTGAGACGTCGCCGCGTGAGAAGCGGGAGCAGAAGACGCGGGCGTGCCTCCGTCTTTCACCTGCGCAAGGTTCGTTCCCTTCCCGTAAGAGTAAAAGGCTGGCTGAGGCGCATAATAGGAGGACGGAAGGACCTCCGTTTTCACAACCGCGCCGTTTTTGTAAAAGATCCGCTGTGCGGCTGCCCGGTAACCGATGCGGGCAGCGGAAGCCAGCTTCACCGTTCCCGCCGGAAGGGTGGCGTCCTCGTCGTATTTTTTGTCCGTCGGCGCCGGAATCGTCTCTGTGACCGCGGAGGTCACGCTGATCGAATCATAATCCGGGGACTGCCAGCCGTACAGCGTGGCGGTCATCGTATGCCCCTCCCAGGAGGTGACGACCCACACGGGATATGCCGTCGGATTTTTGAATTTGAAGTCGAGCGACGGGTAGCTTACGGTTGCGTCCTGCCCGATGGGGCAGTAGCTGGAAGGAATGGTGTGGTTCGCGCGCTCGGCGACCTCCATGTCGGAGCGGAGCGCCGCGCCGTAAATGGTGGTGGAAGCCTGGCAGATTCCGCCGCCGTCCTCCTGAATCAGCTTGCCGTTCAGGATGGCTCCCGCCTTTTCGTAGCCCTGTGACGCATCGCAGGCGCCCACGATGCCGAGGAAGGAGAAGGTGCCGCCCGGCGCAACACGCGTGCCGTTCACGGTCTTGAGCGCGAGGGCCATGTTGTGCGTGCCCGCCTCCGAATTTTTGGAATAGGTTTCATAGGAACCCAGCTTTTTCATGCCGGCCCTGAGCTCCGAAAGGGAGCCCGTAAAGGGCACCGACTGCACCGGAACGGTGACCGTACCGCTTCCGCCCGCGGCAAGAACCTTTTCCACCTCGCCGAGCAGCGCGGCGGAATCGGCCTTCACGCCGTTTTTGCCGTCCGCGAAGCTGAATTCCCGCGCAGCAAGGCTGAAGCCCGCAACGCTCGGGCTCACCGGGTCGCAGGAAACGTCCTTCGCGATCCCGTCCAGCATTCCCTTAAGCTTTGTGCTGTCGATCGTTTTCGCGATGGACCAGGTTTTCGGCGATGTTTTCAGAGCCTCCACCTGACGGTAGCGCTGCTCGCGGTCGCCGGTGCGCGCATAGGCGTAGGCTTCCTTCAGAATTGAGTCCGTATTATAGGAAAAGCCGAGGGTGTCCTGCGTGATCTGCCAGCTTTTTCCCCCGTATGTAACCTTTACGTCGTAAGTGCCCTTGAGGGCTTCCTCCGCCCCTTTCAGGGCCGTCTTTGCTTCCTCTATGGTCTTGCCGCCAAGGTCGACCCCCTGCACGACGATGCCGGGGTAAAACACCTGAGTATCGATGGCCGCGGAAACCTCGCGGTCGTGCTGATAGGCGGCATACATCTTCTCCCCGAAAGTAAAGCCCACCGCCCCGAGCAGAACCACGACGGCAGCCACAATGGCCAGGGTTCGAACCCTGTGCTTCGCGTTTCCTTCTGTTTCCGTGATTCCCGTGCTGATTGCGGCCATTGCAGTTCCTCCTGTGGATTCGACTGTCCGTCGGACAGATAATTTGACCAATGAAAACAGCGCTGCTGTTTTTCTCATTATATCCCCCGCCCACCGGGAAGTAAAGTAACAGCTTTTTAAACATTTCCTCCGGAGCGCGGGCGGCCGCCGCTTTATCGGCGGTTCGGGCTTTGCCGGAATGGAATCTTTTTCAATTATATGCTATAATAAGATTAGGATAGAAGCCGGGAGGGCGCCGTTCGCGCGGTTTCCCGAAACCACCACAGATTTCATCAGAGGTGCAACGTGAAAATCCTGATTCTTTCAGCCGCTACGGGCGGCGGTCATCTGCGTGCTTCCCACGCCCTGCAGGCCTACATTTCGGAGCATGCCCCGGGCAGCGACGTCGCCGTCGTGGACGCGCTGAAAAGCATCAGCAGCGTTCTCGACAAAACCGTCTGCGACGGGTATCATTTCCTCGCGACGAAAACCCCGAAGGTGTTCGGCCAGCTTTACCGCAAAACGAACGAGGAAAGCATTCTTTCCACGCTGGTTTCGCGCTTTTCCAGTGTGTTCAGCCAGAAGCTGATTCCCCTGATGGAGCAGCAGAAGCCGGATATTATCATTTCCACCCACCCGTTCGCAACGGAGATGGTTTCCCATTTAAAGCGCACCGGCGCCGTCCGCGTACCGCTGATCTGCCTGATGACGGATTACGGCCCCCACCGCGCCTGGATCGCCGAAAACGTGGACGCCTACGTGGTTTCCACGCAGGATATGATTCCCGAGATGGTGGAAATGGGCGTGCGGGAGGAGAAAATCTACCCGTTCGGCATCCCCGTTCCCAACGTGTTTTTCAGCGGGGGAGACAAGCCCGTTCTGCTTCAAAAGCTCGGCCTTGAGCCGGGCCTGCCGACCATCCTGATCATGGCGGGCAGCTTCGGGGTGACGAACATCCTGAAGATCTACCGGCAGCTGATGCGCCTCGACGCGGATTTTCAGGTGGTGGTCATCACCGGCCGCAATGAGAAGCTGCACTCCGCCTTCACACAGGAGATTAAAGACAGTCCCAAAAAGACCAAGCTCGTCTTCTTCACGAACGAAGTGGAGAACTATATGCATGCCTCCGACCTGCTGATCACCAAGCCCGGCGGCCTGACCGTCACGGAGGCTCTGGCGTGCGACATTCCGCTCGCCGTGTTCGACGCCATCCCCGGTCAGGAGGAGGATAACGCCAACTTCCTTTTGACGCACAACATGGCGGTCAAGCTGGAACCGGAGGCCGACTGCGCCGAAACCATCCGCTCCCTGCTGGAGAACAGTCAGGAACTGGAAACCATGCGCTCCTCCTGCGCGGAATTCGACAAGTCGAAATCCGCGAAAAACATCCTTGCGCTGATCCGGGAGCTGTATGAAAAAAGCCTGCCGGCGGCGGGCGCATCCGGCTTCGTGCGGCAGGCGCTCAGCCGCGTTTACGTTGCTGACCTCGACTCCGCGCTCGCGTTTTACGAGCCGCTGCTGGGTCTTCGGGCCGAAGACCGGTTCCGGTACGAGAAAGCCGGGCTGGAGCTGGCCCGCGTCGGCAATCTGCTGCTCATCGCGGGCAGCGACGAGGCGCTCGCGCCGTTCCGCGAAACCAGCGTGACCTTTCTGGTGGACGACCTCGCGGAGACCCGAAAGGAGCTGCTCGCACACGGCGCGCAGATTCTCCGGGATATGCAGGAGGTTCCGACCGGACGCAACCTGACCGCGCGCCACCCGGACGGCACCGTGGCCGAATATGTGGAGCACGACGCACTGTAAAAAAAGCCTCTTCCGAAACGGAAGAGGCTTTTGTTTTATTTTTTCAGGCGAGCTGGTTCAGCTCCCGCTTAACGCTCGCTTCGGTTTCGGATACGGCGTCCTTTGATTCCGGCTCGGCCGCCGGCGCCGGGGCTGCGGAAACCGTCTGCGCATCCGCGGTGGGAAGCGGCAGCGCCTGATAGGAAACGTTCAAAGCGGCAACCGAAAGCAAAGTACGGTCCTGCCGGTCAGCAGCCGGGACCTCTCCCTTGACCGCCTTTTTCGACTGACGCACCGATTTCTTGCTTTCCTCCTGACGCACCTGCTGAATCTGCTGCTCGATCTGTGCGATCAGTTTGTCGTATTCCTTGATTTTCGACTGAATCTCCGTCGGAGGAACTTTTTGCAGCTTTGCCTTGGATTCAAGGTCCGATTTCATTTTCCGGACATCCTGCTCCAGGCGGATCAGGGACTGAACATCCGAATTGGATGCACCCTGTCCGCTGTCCGGTGCTGCCTGCGCCGATCCCAGTGAAGTAACCGCATCAACACTCATAAAAACATTCCCGCTTTACTCGATTACTCTGCTTCTGATTATATATCGCCCGGAAACCGAAAAAGTTTAGCCCGACTATAAAATATTTCCATTTTTTCCATTCCGCATTCAAAAGCGGTTGTTCCTACACGGCGGCGCCGGGCTCCGGCGCTCCGGAAGGGAGGCCGAGCTCCGCCGGATCAAGCCGGCCGTCCCGCGCGGCGGTATCCCGCAGGGTGACGTAAAGCTCCGCCATAGTCGCCCGGTAATACGGATTCACGAACAGGATTCCGACCCCCGCGCAGACAAGGCCGAGCGCGTACCAGCCGAGAAACGAAAGCATCAGCACGAAAATAGATCCCTTCTGCCCGTCGGTAAGCATGCGGCTGAGCTCCCGTGCGCGGCCGCCCGGCATTTCAGGGCTGTCCGAAAGAATATAGGGAACCAGAATGTATTCAAAGTATTTGATAATGCCCGGAACAATGAGCAGCAGGCCCCACAGAAAAATAAAAAGCGACGTGGAAAATATCGCCCCGACCCTGCTGCCGTAACTGCGGGAAAACACGGAAAACAGGTCGTTGGAGTCGCCCTCTCCGGAATGGTTGCGGACGAAGAATCGGGCCAGCCCGATCGTAATCGGGTAGCCGACGAAAATCACAAAAAAGAATCCGAGAAAGGCGACCGTCCGCTCAATTTCCATCTTGTTGACGTATTCCATCACGTCTGTCTGCAGTAAGGACTTTGAATGCAGAAGATCCCATTTCATAATGAGGTCCACCGTGGAAAAAATATTGCAGATGACAGTGGCCAGAAGCGAAACCAGAAACGCCTGTCCGTATGTACCACGCAGCACAGACTTCGCGCCGGACTTCAATTCCGCGCGGTTCCACATAATACCCGCCTCTTTTTTTATTCAATAGCCCCGCCGCAGTGCGGCGGGGCTCAGGCCGTCGATAAAGTCGCGCAACCGCAAAATTGCAGTGCAATTTTGCATGCTGCGTTGTTTCACTCAGTACACTGCCGGTCCGGGTGCGGGAGCCGCGGGCTGAAGGCCGAGCTCCGCCGGGTTCAGGCGTCCGCACTGAATCGCGCGGTCGCGCAGGAAAACATACAGCTCCGCCATGCTGGCGTCAAAATACGGGTTGACGAACAGGATGCCGACGCCGAGGCAGATCGCGCCCAGAATGTACCAGCCGAGGAAAGAAAGCCAGAACACGAAGATCGCGCCCTTTTCGCCGTCGGTCAGCATACGGCTGATCTGCCGCGCCCGGCTGCCTGGCATGGCGGAATTATCCGAAAGAATGTACTGTACCATGCTGTACTGAACAGTCTTGACGATACCGGGAACAATAAGCAGAAGATACCACAGCCCGACGAACAGATAGGTGACGAACACTGCGCCGACCCCGTTCAGGTAGTCCCGCGAAAAGCCGGAAAACAGCACCCCGGCGTCCGTCGAGCCGAAACGGTTATGCACGTAGAAGCGGGCCTGACCGATCAGAACCGGCACCCCGATGAAAATGCCGAACAGAACTACGAACAGCGAAAAGCCGTTCGCTCCGCCGCCGGCTGCGCGCATCGCATACCCCGGATGGAAAATAAGGTTGGAATAGGTGTTCCACTGTTCCGCGCCCGAAAGGCCGCGCATGAGAATCAGCGCGAGAAGCGATACCAGAAACGCCGTCCAGTACCGTCCGCGAAGCGCCGCTTTCGCGTTTTCTTTTATAATGCTGCGACTCCACATTTTTCACATTACCCCTTTGTAAGCTTTCAAAATAATTGATTCTAAATCAAATTATATGCGATTATAGGAAATAAATCAATAAAAATCCCCGGTCCGATTGGGGACCGGGGATAAATTTCAGGAAATAAATTATTTATCTTCGTCGACGGGCTGGCTGTTCCAGGTATACATTTTGCGAAGCTCGGCGCCGGTCTTTTCGAGCTGATGCTCGGCGTGGATGCGGCGGCAGGCGTTGAAGTGCGCGCGGCCGTTCTTGTTTTCGGCGATCCACTTGGAGGCGAAGGTGCCGTCCTGAATCTCGTCGAGAACCTTCTTCATCTCGGCCTTGACCGCCGGGGTGATAAGGCGTTTGCCGGTCTCGTAATCGCCGAACTCGGCGGTGTCAGAGATGGAGTAGCGCATCATGGAGAAGCCGCCGCGGTAGATCAGGTCGACGATCAGCTTCATTTCATGGATGCATTCGAAATAGGCGTTCTCCGGTGCGTAACCCGCTTCCACCAGAGTTTCGAAGCCTGCCTGCATCAGGGCGGTCACGCCGCCGCAGAGCACGCACTGCTCGCCGAACAGGTCGGTTTCGGTCTCGATGCGGAACGTTGTCTCCATGATGGCGGCTCTTGCTGCGCCGAGGCCGGCGCCGTAAGCGAGGCCGATTTCGGTCGCGTGGCCGGTGTAATCCTGCTCCACGGCGATGAGGCACGGCACGCCCTTGCCCTCTTTATACTCGGTGCGGACGGTATGGCCCGGGCCTTTCGGCGCGATCATGAACACGTCGACGTTCTTCGGCGGAACGATCTGCTTGAAGTGGATATTAAAGCCGTGCGCGAACGCAAGGGCTTTTCCTTCCGTCAGGTAGGGGGCAATCTCCGCCTTGTAAACGTCCGCCTGTTTTTCATCCGGGATCAGAATCATTACGATATCCCCGGCTTTTGTCGCATCGGCGACGGACAGTACCTTAAGACCCTGAGCCTTCGCCTTTTCGGCGCTCTTGCTGCCTTCGTAGAGTCCTACGACGACATTGACCCCGCTGTCGCGCAGGTTCAGCGCATGCGCATGGCCCTGGCTGCCGTAGCCAATAATGGCGACCGTTTTCCCTTTCAGCAGATTGATGTCGCAATCGGATTCGTAATAGATCTTTGGCATTCGATTTACCTCCTTGCCTTTCGGCAAATTTTTTTATTCAAAAACGCATTGTGTAGAGCGTTTTTAAGCGAACTTATGTCTTGGCGCTCTGTTTCAGGGTCGGCTCTGCTCCTTTTTCGATGGCGAGAGCGCCCGAACGGACGATTTCCTTGATGCCGTAGGGCTTTAACAGGCCGATCAGCGTTTCGGTGCGCTCCTCGCTGCCGGTGAACTCCAGCGTCAGCGAGAGCGGCGCGACGTCCATAATGGAAGCGCCCATCAGCTCGGCGATATTCATGACCTCGCCGTGCTGCTTGGTTTTGCACCCGACCTTGATGAGCAGATGCTCACTGCTGAGAAAGCTCCCCGGCGCCAGCACTTTTACCTTGATGACGGGAATCAGCTTGTTGAGCTGCTTTTCCACCTGCTCGACGACGCGGTCGTCGCCGTCGACGACGATGGTCATGCGCGAAACCTTCTGGTTTTCCGTGATGCCCACGGCCAGACTGTCAATGTTGAAGCCGCGGCGGGAAAACAGGCCGGCCACCTTCGAAAGGACGCCGGGCTGGTTTTCGACCAGAACCGAAAGCGTGTGTTTCATGGCGAGCCCCCCCCCTACAGCGTCGGCGCGTCGGGATTGACCCGGCACACCAGAATGAACGGCCCGTCGGAAGCGAGCATTTCCTTCGCGGCACGCTCCGCGGATTCGTTGGAATCCGCCAGCGCCGACGGAATCCCGTAGGCTGCGGCCAGCTTGACGAAATCGGGGTCCCCGTCGAGCGAGGTCGCGGGGCCGCGGCCCTCGTACAGCTTTTTCTGAATATCCCACACCATGCCGAGCTTGTTGTTCACGAACAGAATAATCTTTACCGCCGCGTGAACCTCGCACAGCGTCGCCAGTTCGCACATGGACATCTGGAACGCGCCGTCCCCGCAGACGCACAGCACCTGCCGGTTGGGCTTCGCGATCTTCGCGCCTACGGCAGCGGGCAGCGAATAGCCCATGGTGCCGAGCCCGCCCGAGGTGAGGAAGCGCCCTTCCTTTACGTTGAAGCTGCGCGCGGCCCAGATCTGATTCTGGCCGACGTCCGCGACGAGGATTGCGTTTTCCTCCAGCATGCCGGAAAGCGTGCGCAGAAACGACTGCGGCTCCACAAAGCCCGTGCCGTTTTCCGGCACTCCGCCCGGCACAAACTCCGCCTTATCCCGCAGAACCGTGCCGATCCACTCCGGCGGCACCGTGTTTTCGACCTGAGAAGCAAGGGAACGAAGCACCAGCCGGATATCCCCCACGATCGGGATGTCCGCTTCCATGTTCTTGCCGATCTCTGCCGGGTCGATGTCGATGTGGACGATCTTCGCGTTCGCGTGAATCTGGTCCGGATCGGCGACGGCACGGTCGCCGACCCGCGCCCCGCAGAGCAGAATCAGGTCGGCCGCCTTCATCGCACGGTTCGCGTTCGCGTGCCCGTGCATGCCGATCATGCCGAGGTAAAGCTCCGCGTCCATCGGCACGACGCCGATGCCCATCATGGTGGAAACAACAGGAATTCCGCTCTTCTGGGCGAATTCAATCAGCTCGTTCCGCGCCCCGGCAAGCACTACGCCGCCCCCGCAGCAGAGCAGCGGACGCTGAGCCTGCGCGATGGCCTCCACGGCCTTTTTAATCTGCATGGCGTGCCCCTGCGAGCGGGGCTTGTACCCGAGGATTTCCGCCTTCTGCGGGTACTCGAAATCCGAAACCTTCTGGTTCTGAACGTCCGTCGGCACGTCGATCAGCACGGGGCCGGGGCGTCCGGTGGTCGCAATATGGAAGGCCTCCTTGAAAACGCGCGGGAGATCTGAGGCGTCCTTGACCAGATAGGAATGCTTCGTAAACGATTCGCACGCGCCGGTGATGTCCGCTTCCTGGAACACGTCGCGCCCCAGAAGCCACTGGTTCACCTGCCCGGTGATGGCCACGAGGGGAATGGAATCCATGTAGGCCGTCGCAATGCCCGTAATCAGGTTGGTCGCGCCGGGGCCGGAGGTGGCGACGCAGACGCCCGGGCAGCCCCCCGCACGCGCATAGCCGCTCGCGGCGTGGGCCGCGTGCTGTTCCTGACGAACAAGGACATGGCTGATTTCGGAACGGACAAGGAAATCATAAAACGGGCAGATGGCCGCACCCGGATAACCGAATACCAGCCGCACCCCTTCGTTTTCCAGGCATTTTACCATGATTTCGGCTCCGCTGATCAAACCAATCACTCCCTTGCGCCGTTTGAATCCGTATTAATTTGAATATTATTAGTATTATAGGAGGATTTCCCCGGGCCGTCAATAAAATTCGGGCCCCCGCGGGAAATCCCTTTCTTTTTAAGGTTCTTACTATTATGTCACGTTCCGGCGGAAAAGAATGTAGCATGCGATACAATTAAAACAAATAGTTGCCCCCGGCAGTGCCGGGGGCAAAAAGACGCAGGGCGTTTAAAATTGTGCAAGTTATTCCCATTACAAGAGGAAATGCCCAACGGGGCTAAAAATTGCTTGGTGTAAGCGTACCCGGTGCGAGCCAGTGTCCTTTTATCCATGCATTGGAGTCGGGACCGCCGGAGGCGTATTAGGCCTCGGCGGGTATGTCTTCTTTTGATTTCTCTGTTCCGACAATGAATGCGCGCGCCTCCGGGAAAAAGTAGGAGGGAAGGAACACGAAAAACTCCACTGTGAAAGCGGTGACGATCACCGCGCGGATGGGGAAGATGCCGCCGAGCACGCCGCCGAGCGCCATCGCGAACGGAGTCAGGCCCTGCGTGACCATCAGCAGGAACGACATCACCTTGCCGCGCACTTCCTGCGGCGTAGAGGACTGAATCGCGGCGATAATCTGCGTGTTGAAGATGGAATTCATCGCGCCGGAAAGCGCGAACAGCGCGGTCATTACCGGGAGCAGGCTCTGGCTGGCTCCCGCAATCATCGAAAGCGTGCAGATCATGCTGGAGAGGACGAAAGCGGGCACCTTCTGCGCCTGCTTCAGCGTAATGACCGACATCAGCGTGTAGCCGACCATCGCGCCGCCCATGTAGCCGCCCATCATCACGCCGTAACCGCTTGGCCCCAGCGAGCGGGAGGCGTTGCACAGCGCGGGCATCAGCACAAGCCCGGTGAACACGCAGAAGTTGCAGAGCGACGCGACCGGCAGGATCGACCGAAGGCCGGGTTTATGCAGGATATAATGGAAACCCTCCCGCATATCCGCGAAGAAATGCGTCTTTTCGCCTTTGCGGCTGTCCGGAATCTTCACAAACGGGAGCGTCGCGCCGGAAAACAGGAACGAAAGCCCGTCGAACAGGAACAGGGCCGGCGCGCCGAGCACCTGGAAGAGAAAGCCGCCCGCCACGCTGCCGACCAGGTTGGAACCGGTGGTGACGATCGAAAACGCCGCGTTCGCGTTGGGAATCTTGTCTTCCGAAACCAGATCCGGCACGGCGGAGAGAAGCCCCG
Source organism: Bacillota bacterium (assembly GCA_023460155.1). GTDB lineage: Bacteria > Bacillota > Clostridia > Oscillospirales > Acutalibacteraceae > Caproicibacter. Next base: position 16,556 of record JAEWRF010000219.1, read on the forward strand.
GATTGAACACGGCCCCGCAGACGCTCAAAAGGATCCCCGCGGCGAACGCCATCCAGATCTGAAGCATCCCGCGGTAAGCGGCCATGGCGAGCAGCACGACGCACACCCCGCGCAGCAGATCCATTAATACGAAAAGGCGGCGCTTATGGCTCCGGTCAATGAGCACGCCGGCGAACGGGGAAACCAGCACGCCGGGCAGGGTGGAGGCGGCCATCAGCGTCCCCATCAGCGCGGTCGAGCCCGTGACGGCCAGCACCCAGAACCCCAGCGCGATGCTGTAGACCGCGTCGCCCATGGTGGAAACGAGCTGCCCCTGCCAGAGGATCAGAAAACTGCGCGTCCACAATTTATCCTTTTTTTCCATACAAAAAGCCTTCTTAATTTTATTTTGGACTTATATTAACGTATTTTTGGCAAGGCTTTGCCTGAGGTACCCCGGCAGGCGCTGTTTGCGCGCCCGCGGTACCCGCGGCTTCTATTGAAAACCCGGATTCAGCTTGTCATCAGACCGTCGAAAATCGTGGGTTTATTTTTTGGGGGCAGCTTTAACATCCCGGTAGGAAACGAGGGTGCAGCCCTTCGCCGCGATCAGCTCTTTGGTTCCAGCCACGCTTTTCGGCTCCTCGCCGCCGCCGGAACAGAAGAACAGCTCGACCTCCTTGCCGGAGGGAAGCAGGTTCACCGCCGCGTTGAACGCCGGAGCGGGGAAGCCCGCCCAGATCGGGCAGCCGATCACAATGCGGTCATATTTCGCGAGGTTACAGCCGAGCGGCTGGATTTTGGAAGCCTTCCGCTTCATGGCGTCCGGGCAGCCGGGAATGAACGCGGTGAACATGTTGCGCCTTTTCGCTTCCAGGATGGGGCAGAGCTCAGCGCCCTGTTCCGCGGCGAGGCGTTCCGCCTCCGCCTTCGTGGCGCCGCCCAGCGAATAATAAAGGATTACGGTTTTCATAGAAAATCCCTCCTTGGCAGGCTGAGCCTGCATTCTGTTCTTTATAGTCTGCACCCTGACAAAACATTGCATACTTATTTAAAAGCCCGAATGCTTGAGGAATTTAACAATACATTCTTTTATCTTTAACCCCCGAGAGGTTATTTTGCTTTTGCGCTCCGGCTGCGCGGGGCAGACTAAGCCTGCATTCTTTTCTTATAAGCCCAAGGGCTTAAAGGGTTCAGGAGATACTTTCTTCTTATTCCCAGTTTGCACTCAGGCCGCGCAGGCCCTTACTTTCGGTTCCGCCCGAAAGTAAGCAAAGTGCGGGTAGGGTGGCACTTCGACCCACCGACGAGAGGGTTATCTAAGCGTACCCCTACACCCCCTGGCACTCCCCATCTGTCCCGGCAATGTTCTAAAGGTAGTAGATTTTCATTGAACTTTCCCGGTCTTTTCGCTACGTGTTTACAAGGGTCTGAAGACCGTCCCGCCAAACAAAGGCTGCATTTTTACTCCCGGCAAAACGGCGGGCCTTTGACTGCGGACTCGGTCCGCCGGGCCCTTGGATGCAGCGTCACGCTGCATCAGTTTGCCCAATGGGCACGGTGGGCAAAGATGAGATTCCCGATCGAGATGAGCAGGGCGGCGAAGATGCATACGCCGAATCCGTGGATCGCGAGCCCGGGGATCAGTGCGGCGGAAAGCGCCACCACCGCGCCGTTTACCACCAGACTGAACAGCCCGAAGGTCACGAGCGAAAAGGGGAACGCCAGAACCTGAAGCACCGGGCGCAGAAAAATGTTGAGCACCCAAAGGATCGTGGCGCAGGCGAACAGAGACAGGAACCCCCCCGTCAGAAGAAAGCTTCCGGGGAAAAGCTGTGCGGAAAGGAGCAGCGCCGCCGCACAGACCAGCCATTTGATTACAAGCTTCATCGTACCGTCACTCTTTCAAAAATTTATCTGTGCAGCAGGTTCAGAAATGCCGGGATTCCCCAGAGCACCGGAGCCAGCACCGCCGCGGCACGAATCAGCCACCCGATCACCGTATCCCTCATGCATTTTCCTCCTCAGCCTCAGCGCAGCAGGCACTTCACGCACACGCGGTGCCCCGGGCTCTCAACGTCGATGTCCGCGAGATCCTCCGGGCCGGTGCGGATCAGCGTCCACCCGAGCTCCTTGATCCCCGCCGCGATTCCGCCGGCGTTGCATTTCTCAATGGCACGCCTCGTCCCCGGGAACAGCGAGAGGAACAGGATCACGTCCTCCGCCATGTCGGCCCACTGGAGCGGCAGGAAGGTCGGCAGCGGAACGCCGAACGAAAAACTCCGTTTTCCTTCGTTCTGTAGCCGGACCGAAACCCAAAGCACCACGGTCGGCCTACTCCACATACACCCGCACCTTGGAGCCTTCCTCGCCCTCGCCGTTTCCGGTATCAACATTGACGAAATCCTCCTCCGACCCGCTTTCAATCAGCTCTTCCACCTGGGCGAGGATCGCCTTGATGTCGACGCCCTGCGCTTCCATCTCACGCCTCGCATCCTTCGGGATGCTGGAAAGCGCGATCGGCCCGAGGGACCGAACCAGCGAAATCGGGATGCTGACGTTCACCTTCGCCTTGCCGCTGGATTTTTCGTTGCTGTCCACCATAATGCGGAGCTTTTTCGGCTTGCGGCCCCGCGTATCCTTCAGCACAACCGCTTCCACCGGCTCGGGAGCCGGATTTTCGCGGCTTTCCAGCGCGTCCAGCAGCCTTTCCGCCTCCTCCGGTGTGATTGCTCCGTCTTTGAGCAGATTCAGAATTCTTGATTTCTCGCTTGCCATAGCGGGTTCCTCCTTCTCTCTATTCGGGTTTTCCGGAAAGAAGCCTTGCCGCTTCCTCCGCCGTAATCTTTTTCTGCTCCAGCAGATCGAGCACCTCGGAAACCTCCGGCCGCTCCGGGGGCTCCGCCTCCTGCGGGAACAATGCCGCAAGCAGCTCTTCCAGCATATTTTTCACCGTCGGATAGGAGACGGACAGCGCCCGTTCCACTTCCTTGATGTTCCCCCTGCTCTTTAAAAAGGTATCCAGAAACAGCTTCTGGCGCTCGTTCAGCGAGCAGTAGCGGCAGGGGGTAAAGTGGCCGCTGATCTCCGACGAGCAGTTCGGGCAGGTCAGGCGGGTGATCTCCATTTCCGCCCCGCAGACCGAGCACCGGGAAGGCGCCGGGTAACCCATGCCATCGTCTCCTTTTGCGAATTTTGACTTTCTGGTACTATAATAGCGTCCATTCTTAAAGATGTCAATAATAAAATTAATATTTTTAATTTTATTATTAATTTTTTTGATTTTAAGGTGTGAGATGTTGAGATATTATTTCTAATTAGAATTATAGCTGTTTTTCGACTTTTGGGGACAAAAAAGCGGCGGAAATGAAGAAGAGTGGGCGGCTGATGCTGCCCACTCTTTGAGGTCCTAAATTGCAGATTTCAAGACGAAATAATTTGACTTTTGATTCCGGAGTGGTAATATATGGTAGGAGGGGAATTTTGATGAAATGTGCGAAATGTGGCACGGAATTCGATAGTAAATTTTGTCCAAACTGCGGCACTCCTGCCGATACATCAGAGCAGGTGCAACCAATAAAACTTAACCCGCCATCAATTCCACCTGCTTCGTTTGGTTACGGAAATCCTGCATTGCGGCCCTCAAAGAAAAAATATGGCTGCTTAACTGTTTTTTGCATAGTGTTCATGGTCTTTTCTTTTATTATTATAATAGGCGTTTCTCATTCAAAGTCGACCACGGCTTCAACAGATTCCAGTCCCGAGACGAGCGAAGCGGCCTCATCGTCGGAATCCCCATCGTCCAGCGCGACGAAAGTAGATTACAAGGTACTTTACAAAGATTATTCCGACAATCCGATTAATGCGGACAAGAAATATAAGAACAAAAAACTGATTTTGACCGGGCCAATTGCAAACATAGATCGTGACATTGGACAGAGTGCTTATATTACTTTCAACGTAGATACTTACGGACTAAACAATATCAAAATGTCCTTTCCAGACGATGATACCGTTGCAAAGCTGAAAAAAGGCCAAACGGTTACGGTGGTAGGAACCTGCGGAGGAACGTTTACAAGCACCCTTGTGGTAATGAATGACTGTACGATTATTAAATAGGTCAGCGCCCGGAGAAATATCCGGGCGCCTTTTTTATGTAGATTGCAATCCGAGACTGTATCTCCGGCTTGCGTTGTTCTTGTTTTCAGTCTGCACTCAGGCCATGAGGGTCATACTCGCGTGCAGGCTCAGCCTGCTGGTTCAAAAGAGCAGTGGACATGGGCGATCTTCCACCGGCCGCCCGTACACTCCAGAAACATCGTAGCGCGCACCGCGGGGACAGGGAAACTTTTGTAGCGGGTTAAAAAGCACAGGCAGGCCGCGTCCGTTTTGCGAAACACCCGCATATTCTCGATGAGGATCGGCTCCACCGCGCCGGACTCCGTCGTTTTTCCGTTCTTAAAAAAGTCCGACAGGAGCCGCAGATGCTCCTCCAGACTGTAGGTATCGTTGTTCCCGTGATTGTCTAAATAAATGAGGTCGGAATCGTAAAACTCTCGCAGTTTGTTGACGTCCTTCTCATAAAAGGCCTGATTGTACCGGTCCAGAAAGTCCATGAAAAACGATTGATCCGCCGCATCATTTTGCGCCATAGAATTCCCTCCCTGAATCAAAGGCTTCTCTAATCCGCGCGATTTCCTCAGCGTGGCCCGCAAGATCGTTCGGGGTCTCGAGGATCAACGGCAGATTCCGAATCGGCGGCATCTGTGCGAAACGGAGCAGGGCCTCGAAGCCGATCTGCCCTTCACCGAGGAGTTCGTGGCGGTCTTTCCGGCTCCCGGCTGGGTTTTTGCTGTCGTTCAGGTGGACGGCGCGCAGGCGGGAAAGGCCGATCACGCGGTCGAATTCCGCGAGCACACCCTCCGGGTCGGCGGCGAGATTATAGCCCGCGTCGAAAATGTGGCAGGTGTCGAGGCAGACGCCCATTTTTTCGGGGAGCTCGATTCGGTCGAGGATTTCGCGGAGCTCCTCAAAGCTCCGGCCAACTTCCGTGCCTTTTCCCGCCATCGTCTCCAGCAGAACCGTCGTGCGGGTTTCCGGGGTCAGCACGGCGTTCAGCGCGTCGGCGATGAGCCGGATTCCCTCCTCTGCGCCCTGGCCGGAGTGGCTGCCAGGGTGCAGATTGTAGTAATTCCCGGGCCAATTCTCCATGCGGGCGAGATCCTCCGCGAGGACGCGGTCCCCGAATTCGCGCACCTTTTCGTCCGCGGAGCAGACGTTCAGCGTGTAGGGCGCGTGCGCCACGATCGGGCCGAACCTGTTTTCCCGCATCAGGGCGAGCAGCGCAGCGCCGTCCTCCGGGTCATAGGCGCGGGCCGCCCCGCCGCGCGGGTTCCGCGTGAAAAACTGGAACGTGTTCGCGCCCGCCGCAAGCGCGTCCTTTCCCATGGCAAGGTATCCTTTCGCCGCCGAAAGATGGCATCCGAGCAAAAGCATCCGTCAGCCCTCCCGATTCCTCCGCCGAAAGCGGATTTTTCTTTTATTTTACCACGTTTTCGTTTGTATTGCGGGGCACGATGGTGTAATATAATTGAAAAAGAGCAGAAATGCCGAAAGGACTGTCGCCAGTGGATTATCTCTCGGAGCGGGCTGCCGGACTGACCCCCTATCAGGCGGGGGAACAGCCGAAGGACGCGAAATACATCAAGCTGAACACCAACGAAAACCCGTACCCGCCTTCCCCGAAGATCGCCGCGGCGGTGCACGAAGCGGCGGAGCATCTTCCGCTTTACCCCGACCCGGACGCGAGCGGCCTTGTGCGCGCCATCGCGAAAACCGAGGGTATCGGCGAGGACTGCGTGTTCTGCGGGAACGGCAGCGACGAGGTGCTTTCCTTTACGTTCGGGGCTTTTTTCGGCGGCGAAAAACCGCTTCTGTTCCCGGATATCACCTACAGCTTTTATCCGGTCTTCGCGAAGTTCTACGACATCAAAACCGAAATTATCCCGCTGAACAGCCGTTTTGAAATCAGCGTGGACGACTATTTAAAGCCCGCAAGCGGCGTTATTTTCCCGAACCCCAACGCGCCGACGGGCATCTTTCTCGATCCCGCCGAAATCCGCAGGCTACTCGAGTACCATAAGGACTGCGCGGTCGTGATCGACGAGGCGTACATCGCGTTCGGCGGGCAGAGCGTTGTCCCGATGATCCGCGAATACCCGAACCTTCTGGTGATCCGCACGCTCAGCAAGTCCCACGCGCTCGCCGGAATGCGGGTGGGCTACGCCCTCGGCCAGCCGGGGCTGATCGACGGGCTGCAGCGGGTGAAAAATTCGTTCAACTCCTACCCGGTGGACCGCCTCGCGGCGGCCGCCGCCGAAGCCGCCGTGCTCGATACCGAGTATTACGCGGACATCGACGGCAGGGTGGTGCGCACGCGCGAACGCTTTGCAAAGGAGCTTCGGGATCTCGACTTCACGGTGCTGCCCTCCGGCTCCAACTTCGTTTTCGCCTCTCCCGCGGGGCGCGCGGACGCGAAGACGCTTTTCGAAAAGCTCAAGGAGCGCGGCGTGCTGGTGCGCTACTTCAGTCAGCCGCGCATCGATCAATTCCTGCGCATTTCGATCGGAACCGACGAGGCCATGGAGAAGGTAGTCAGGATTTTGAAGGAGCTTCTCGGATAAAAACAGAGCCGCCATCATCGCAGATCCGAATGATATTCAGGGGGATAACATTATGGAGTTTTATGCTGCTGTGGACGCGCGCAGAACGGTACGGGATTTCACAGAAACGCCCGTCGGGATCGACGCAGTGAAAAGGATCCTGGCGGCCGGACTGAAAGCGCCTACGAACGACCATATGCGAAATTGGGAATTCGTGGTCCTTACGGATAAGCAAAAAATCGCGTCCGTTCTTCACCCGATTCCTCAAACGTGCGACAAAAATGCGATGCGGTCATGGCAGTTCCCGGATGAATGCCAGCAGGCGATGTATAACGACGCAGTTCCGAAGCAGTATGAGATGCTTTCCAAATCAGGCTGTCTGATTCTTCCTTTCTATAAACAGGCCTCGCCGTTATTAGAACCGGAAACGCTGAGTTCTCTCAATTACTTTGCTTCTATCTGGTGCTGTATTGAAAACATATTGCTCGCGGCCGCATCGGAGGGTCTGGGCACCTGCATCCGCATCCCTCAGGGGGAGGAACCCGAGCATATTTTAAAGGTGCTGGATCACCCGAAAGACTACCTGCTTCCGTGCTATATCGCTTTGGGGCATCCCTCCCCAAACGCGGCGGCAATCAAACAGAAGGAATACCGGCTTGAGGATAAGCTCCATATAAATCAATGGTAATACGTCCGCCAAAAAGCCTCGATTGCAGGTTAATAAACTGCACCTCAATGGTTAAGCGATGCAATATGCTCAGCGGCATATTGGCCCGACGAGGCCATGGAGAAGGTCGTCGGAATTTGAAAGGAGCTTCTCGGGTAAAGGAGCGCAGGTTTTCCACCTCGGTGCAAAAGATTGTTGAAAACTTTTCGCTGCGCCCTTTTTCGTCTTGACATACTCCTGCCGGGATGCTATACTGTACCAACAATTCAAAATGCTCGTGAGGGAGTAGTTTGCGCAGAGAATTGCGCGTCAAGTCAACATCCTCGGCCGAAAGGTCTGGCTTGTCTTAAATAACGAGACTCACGTATGGTGTTTCGCCGTACGCAGTCTTTTTGGGCCCGTGTATGGTTACCGCCATACGCGGGCCTCTTTTGTTTTGTATAAGAAGCTGCAAAACGCAGAAAACTTGTACAGGGAGGTACTCAAATGAAGGAATTTTTAGGGACCCGCGAAAGTCTGCTCAGGGAGTTCCGCACCGATGCGCTGGCCGGCCTGAGCCCCGCGCAGGCCGCGCAGAATCAGGAAAAATACGGGCGGAACACGCTCACCGGAGAGAAGCCGAAATCGCTGGCGAAGCGCATTTTTGAGGCCGCGTCCGAGCCGATGATCCTCCTGCTGATTCTGGCGGGATTCATTGACATCGCGGTCAACATCATCCGCGCGTCCACCGGCGGCGAGGCCGATTTTCTGGAGTGCATCGGGATCTTTGTCGCGATTTCCCTTTCGGTCGTCATCACCGTGGTGATGGAGGGGAAAAGTGCGAAAGCCTTTGAAGCCCTCTCCAAAATCGGCGAAGACACCTCCGTCAAGGTCATCCGGGGCGGGGAGACCGTTATCCTCAGCCAGAGGGAGCTTGCCGCGGGGGACATCGTGCTGCTTTCCGCCGGGGACCGGATTCCCGCCGACGGCAGGTTTCTGGAGGGCGTCGGTCTGGAATCCGACGAATCCGCGCTCACCGGCGAAAGCGTCCCTGTGAAAAAAGACGCGGAGGCGCTTCTCAGCGATGAAAAAACGCCCCTCGCTGAGCGCGTCAACATGCTTTACTCCGGAAATTACGTTACGAACGGATACGGAAAAATGGTGATCACGGCGGTCGGGGACGGCACCGAGTTCGGGAAAATCGCACGGGAGCTGACCCGCACCGGGCGGTCCTCCACGCCGCTTCAGGAAAAGCTGGCGAAGCTCGGCAAAACCATCACCATTCTGGGCGTTGCCGCGGCGGCCGTCGTGTTCCTGTCGGAGCTTGTTTCCTTCGCCGTGTCAGGCGGGCTGGTCTTCGAAAACGTTCTGGAAGCCTTCGTCACCAGCATCGTCC
>JAEWRF010000220.1 GCA_023460155.1 Bacillota bacterium
ACGGTATCCTCGTCGAGTCGGGGAAAAACCAGATCCTGAGCACTTCGGACGGCGGGAAGACCTGGCGTCTTATGTCGGAGGAAACAGGGAACGAAAGCGCCTGTCAGTTTTATTTTTCGTCTGCTTCGAACGGCTGGCGCGTTCAGACCGTGGGCACGGGGAATTCCTCTCAGGTCAAGTTGAGCCGGACCACGGACGGCGGCGCAAGCTGGAGCAGCCCCGCCGCAATTTCCTCCGCAGCCGGGTATGAGAGCTTTGCCGTCTGTTTCGCTTCCGAAATGAGCGGGATCATTCTGGCGGGCAATCAGGACGGGCGCCTTCTGCTCCTCACTTCGTCGGATTCCGGCGGGAGTTGGGATGCCCACGCGCTGCCTGCCTCGGCCTCCGGCTCAGTCGATCTGCCCGGGGGCCAGCTCCCCGTGGACCTGACGGCAAACGGGCACGGGCACATTCTGGCTCCGCACGGCATACTGGTCACAGCAGACGGGGGCGCTTCCTGGAAATGGGAAAAATGATCTTTTTATGCGGGATTAAAATATACCATATCTTGTGCATCCGGTATTGACTTTCGCAATCTGTTGAAGTATAATTCAAATTGCGCCACAAAATGAAAGGTTCTGGATGCGGCGGCGGAATGGGAGTGAATTTCCGCTTCAGGGCGGGAAAAAAGGGAGATTCCGGGGGGATATCCGCAGCCGCAGACATGCTAATAGAAAAGGGACCACAAGGAAAGGGATGCATTCATATGGCAGAGAAAATTCAGAAGAGGAACGGCACGGTCGTCACGTTTGACCGGAGCAAGATCCGCAATGCCATTCAGAAGGCAAATCAGGCGGTGCAGGGCGAAGCCATGTCCGCAGCAGAGCTGGACAAACTGACCAACGCCGTCTGCAAACGATTTGCGGGGGACACTTCCCCTACGGTGGAGCAGGTGCAGGATACCGTCGAGGAGCGGCTGATCGCGGATGATTTTGCGAAAACCGCCAAGGCGTATATTCTTTACCGGGCCGAGCACGCGAAGATCCGTCAGGCAGAAGGCGACCTGATGGACATTTACAAGCAGCTGACCTTCGCAGACGCGAAGGACGTTGATCTGAAGCGCGAAAACGCCAACATCGACGCGGACACCGCCATGGGCACCATGCTCAAGTACGGTTCTGAGGGTTCGAAATACTTCATCAACAACTATATCCTCCCGAAGGATATCGCGGCGGCGCATCTGAACGGCGACATCCACATCCACGACGAGGATTTCTATATGCTGACCGAGACCTGCTGCCAGATCGACCTGGTCAGCCTGTTCAAGAGGGGCTTCTGCACGGGCCACGGCACCCTGCGCGAGCCGAATGACATCCGCTCCTACGCTGCGCTGGCGTGCATCGCCATTCAGGCGAACCAGAACGAAATGCACGGCGGCCAGAGCATTCCGAATTTCGATTATTCCATGGCGCCCGGGGTCGCGAAGACCTTCGCGAAGGCGTATTTCCGGGAGCTTTCCCAATATTTTCAGGTTTCCCACGAGATGGAGCCCGAAGACGCCAACGCGCTGACCACGGCGATCAGCGAGGCGCTGGGCCGGGGGATTACCATTTCCGGCTGCGGCGCCTACGGGCAGAAGCTGGAAGAGTTCCTTCCGCGCCATCAGAAGGAAAACGGGTTTGAACCCATCACGGCGGAGGAAGCCGCAAAGGCGCACCGTTTTGCCGCCCGCACGGCCCTGAAAAACACCGACCGTTCCACCTTTCAGGCCATGGAGGCTCTGGTGCACAACCTGAACACCATGAATTCCCGCGCCGGAGCACAGGTGCCGTTTAGCTCCCTCAACTACGGCACGGATACCTCGCCCGAGGGCCGCATGGTGATGAAGAACCTGCTGCTCGCGACGGAAGCCGGCCTCGGCGGCGGCGAAACCCCCATTTTCCCCGTGCAGATCTTCAAGGTCAAGGAGGGCGTCAACTACAATCCCGGTGACCCGAACTACGATCTGTTCAAGCTTTCCATGCGCGTCAGCGCGAAGCGCCTGTTCCCGAATTTCAGCTTCCTGGATGCTCCCTACAATCTGCAGTATTACAAACCCGGCGACTGCAACACCGAGGTTGCCTATATGGGCTGCCGCACACGCGTAATGGGCAATGTGCACGACCGCAGCCGCGAGGTGACCTACGGCCGCGGAAACCTGAGCTTTACCTCCGTCAACCTGCCGCGCATCGGCATCGAGGCGAAGGGCGATATTGAAAAATTCTACACGATTCTGGATCAGCGCATCGACCTCGTCGTCCGTCAGCTGCTGCACCGGTTCAAGATCCAGTGTTCCAAAAAAGTGTTCAACTACCCGTTCCTGATGGGGCAGGGGGTCTGGATCGACAGCGAAAAGCTGAAATGGGACGACAGCATTGAAGAAGTGCTGAAGCACGGCACCCTGAGCGTCGGCTTTATCGGCCTCGCGGAGGCGCTTAAGGCGCTGACCGGCAAGCATCACGGCGAAAGCCCGGAGAGCCAGAAGCTCGGCCTTGAGATCATCGGGCACATGCGGAAGCGCATGGATGAGGAATCGGAGAAAACCGGCCTGAACTTCACCCTGCTTGCCACGCCCGCGGAGGGCCTTTCCGGCCGCTTTGTCAAAATCGACAAGGTCAAATACGGCGAGATTCCGGGAGTCACGGACCGCGACTACTATACGAATTCCTTCCATATTCCGGTCTACTTCCCGATCAGTGCATTTAAAAAGATCAAGCTGGAGGCGCCCTATCACGCCCTGACCAACGCCGGCCATATCAGCTACGTGGAGCTGGACGGCGACCCAACGAAGAATCTTGAGGCGTTCGAGGCGATCATCCGCTGCATGAAGGAACAGGGTGTCGGCTACGGCTCCGTCAACCACCCGGTCGACCGTGACCCCTGCTGCGGCTACAACGGCATTATCGACAACGAATGCCCCAAATGCCACCGAAAAGAGGACGACAACGGTCCGAAATTCGAGCGGATCCGCCGCATTACGGGCTATCTGGTCGGCACGCTGGACCGCTTCAACGACGCCAAGCGCTCCGAGGAAAGGGACCGTGTAAAGCATGAGCTCTGAGCTTCGCATCAGCGGAACTGTTTCGGAATCCATCGTGGACGGCCGGGGAATCCGCTATGTTGTGTTCACACAGGGCTGCCCGCATAACTGCCCCGGCTGCCACAATCCCCAGACCCACCCCTTCGACGGGGGAAGGCTGACGGATGTCGGAACGCTGTTTGAGGAGATCTGCGAAAATCCGCTTCTGAAGGGAGTCACCTTCAGCGGCGGGGAGCCGTTCTGTCAGCCCGGGCCGCTCGCGGAGCTCGGGCATCTGGTGCACGGGCGCGGGCTGGATTTGACCGTTTATACGGGGTATCTTTACGAACAGCTCACCGCAATGAACCGACCCGACGTGGACGCACTGCTCAGCGAGGCCGACTTCCTGATCGACGGGCCGTTCCTGCAGGAAGAAAAGGACCTGACTCTTCTGTACCGCGGAAGTCGGAACCAGCGCCTGATTGACATGAATGAGACAAGACGGAAAGGCAGCGTCGTTTTGGCCGAAGACGGGCGGCAGAAGGAATAAATCGCTGAAAATCAGCCAAAATCGTCAAAATAATCCGTTTCTCGCCCCTGCCCTTGAAAATTCCCTTGTTAATTTTAGGAAATCATGGTAAAATGCAAGTGAAATGCTATGTTGGATGGGAAGCGATGCAGCTTGAGTTTTGAGGAAAATTCGACGGAAATCAAAGTAAAAATGTTTGGAGAATTTTCCATCGAAATCAATGGAAATACGCTTACCAACTTTAAAGGTCGGACGAAGCGTGTCTGGATGCTGATCCAGTATTTGATTATCAGGCGCCATGAATCAATCGGGCTGGATGAAATTCTGCAGGATATTTGGGAGGGCCACGACTGCGGTGACCCGGAAAATGCTCTGAAAAACCTGATCTACCGCGCCCGTGTACTGCTCCACGGTCTTTCCAGGCAGGAACACAGGCAGTTCATTGTATTTATGAACGGCACCTATCTTTGGAATAATCAGTATTCCTGCACCGTGGACTCGGAGCAGTTTGCCGCGGCGTGCCGGGAGGCTGCCCGAACGGAGAGTCCGGCGGAGGTCCGCATCGAGGCCTATAAGAGTGCGCTCGAGCTGTATACCGGGGAGTTTCTTCCGAAATCCTGCTACAGCAAATGGGTAGTTCAGCGGAACACTGCCTACGCCGACCTCTGCAAGCAGTGCATACAGTCCGTATGCGCCCTTTTGAACGAGCGGAAGCGCTATGAGGAGGTTATCTCCATCTGCGAAAAGGCGCTGCACTATTTTCCTTATGAAGAGGCGGTTCATAAGGTCCTTCTTGCCGCCTATGTGGACGCGGGGCAGCGTAGCCGCGCATTTGAGCATTACAACTGGGCGACCAATGTCTTTTATCGGGAATTCGGCGTGGATCTGTCTGAGACGTTCCTTCCGTATTACCGCAGACTGATCAGCGGAAGCAGTAAGGTGGAGCCGAGTTTGTCTGCAATTAAAAAAGAGCTGAAGGAGACTTCCGGCATGAACGGCGCTTTTTTCTGCGATTATGATATCTTCAAATCCATCTACCAGTCTCAGGTGCGCATTTTATCGCGCACGGGGCAGTCGGTTTTCCTTGCGCTGTTTACCATCAGCAACGAGGAAGGGGACGCACCCAAGGCGGAGATTTCGCGCACGGCCATGGAAAAGTTGAAATCGGTCATGGTCGACAACCTGCGCAAGGGCGATACGGTGGCTGGCTACAGTTCCACCCAGTTCCTTGTGATGCTGCCGTTTACGACGTTCGAAAACGCTCAGTCGGTGACGGATCGGATCTATAAAAAATTCCGGTTTGAGTACCGGAAGGATAATGTTGAAATCACCGTCAAGCTCAGCCCTATGGAATAAAATCAAAAAAATAAAAAACACGGAAGCGTTTCCGTGTTTTTTTATGCTTTTCTGTTTGAACAGTCGATCCAGATGTAATGCCGGATATCGCTGATTTTTTCAACGACCCCTCCGCTTTTCAGCGCAACTTTCAAAGAAGCCTCGTTGCCGTTCCGAATGGTGAGCAGCATTTTCGGAATCTTCCGCTTTTGACCTTCCAGGGTAAGCCCTTTCAGCAGAAGGCTTCCGTATCCTTTGTTCCGCTCGCCGGGGCGGATCGCATATCCGGCCTGACCGCATCATTTTTTTCTCACATCGCCTTACCGAGGAACAGCAGCTTGTGCTTTGCGTACAGAATCCTTTGTTTGCGGTAGATGCCCGAGTAACCGGAGAGCGCATAGCTGATGCCCGCCGCGAGCAGGTAATAATCGAAGCCTTTGCCGCCGAATACCTCAAGGCTGAGGATCAGCGCGGTGATCGGGCAGTTTGTTACGCCGCAGAATACGGCCATGAAGCCGACGGAGGCCGCGAACGCCGGGCTCAGGCCGAGCAGAGCGCCCGCGCAGCAGCCGAACGTAGCGCCAACAAAGAAGGCCGGAACGATCTCACCGCCGCGGAAGCCCGCGCCGAGGGTGATTGCCGTGAACAGCAGCTTGAGCGCAAACGCTTCCGGACGGGCGTTTCCGTTCAGGCTCGCCGCGATGACATCGCCGCCCATGCCGAGGTAATCCCTGCCGAACAGGAAGGAGAGGGCAAGCACGGCCGCGCCGCCGGCCGCGGCACGGAGATAGGCGTTGGGAATCCATCTTTTCAGGAGCTTCCCGGTGCCGCGCATGCCGTAGCAGAAACCGATGCAGAGCAGCGCACACAGAACCGCCAGCAGCGCCACGCGCGCCGCAGGGACGGCCCCGAAGGACGGCACGGAGGCGATGGGGAAGAAAGTCGGAGCGGCGTGAAAATACCTTGCGACGGAAGCTCCGGTCAGGGCCGCCACGGCGCAGGGAACCAGCGCGGCATAGTACATGACCCCCACGGTGACGACCTCGAGCACAAAAATCGTCGAGGTTGCGGGTGTTCCGAACAGGGCGGAGAAGCACGCTGCCATGCCGCACATGGTGATGACGTGCAGATCTTTTTCGTCAAGCCGGAAGAGCTTCCCAATGTGGTAGCCCAGGCTTCCGCCGAGCTGGAGCGCGGCGCCCTCGCGCCCGGCCGAACCGCCGAACAGATGCGTCAGCACCGTGGAAACGAAGATAAGCGGGGCCATGATGAGCGGAACCGGCTTCGGCGAGCGGATCGACTCAATAATCAGGTCCGTGCCCTGCGGCTTTTCCACCCGGCAGAGAAAATAGAGGAACACGATGGCTATGCCGCCCAGGGGCAGCAGAAAGACCAGCCAGGTGTACTGCAGCCTCAGCGAGGTGACGGCGCGGATGGAAAAATAAAACAGCGTTCCGGCGCCGCCCGCCGCCGCGCCGACCAGAAGGGACAGCAGCAGCCATTTTGCGAATGAAGTAAGGTGCGTCAGAACTTCTTCTTTTTTACTGAATATCTTCTGCAAAAGTTTTTGCACTGTAATTGAAGGTTTAACCATATTCCGTCCTGTTCTGCTTTTCTATTCTTCAGTCCGGGCGATTTCCCGGTAGATTTCGCTTTTCCGGCGGCCTGTTTCGGCGGCGGCCCGCTTGGCGGCCTCCGATACGGAAAGCCCCTCGGCGAGGTAGGAGCGCGCGAGCGCGACGGCATCCCGCTCGGGCAGGGCTTCCGGCTCCGGCTCCGGGGCGCCCGCGATGACCAGAACGAATTCGCCCTTTGCGCCGCCGTCGCGGTAGCGTTCCGCCACCTCGGCCAGCGTTGTCCGGAGCACTTCCTCGTGAATTTTGGTCAGCTCCCGCACCACGGCGATGCGGCGGTCGCCCCAGACGGCCAGCATATCCGCGAGCGTTGAGGCGAGCTTGTGCGGCGCCTCGTAAAAGACCATGGTGCGGCGTTCCTGACAAAGGCTTTCCAGATGCTCGCGCCGGCTTTTCCGGTTGACGCTCAGAAAGCCCTCGAACGTAAAACGCCCGGTGGGAAGGCCGGAAACCGCGAGCGCGGAGACTACCGCGCTCGGGCCGGGGACCACAAGAACGGGGATATCCCGCTCCGCGCACTGCGCCACCAGCATCTCCCCGGGGTCGGAGATGGCTGGCATACCGGCGTCCGACACCAGCGCGCAGGTTTCCCCGCCCTCGATGCGCGCGCAGATGATCTCCCCGCGCTGATATTTGTTATGCTCGAAATAGCTGATCATCGGCTTCTTGATGCCAAATCGGTTCAGCAGCTTCACTGTCACGCGCGTATCCTCCGCCGCGATAAAATCGGCTTCGGTGAGGGCCTCAACCGCGCGGGGTGAGAAGTCCGAAAGATTTCCGATCGGTGTGCCCACGACTATCAATTTTCCGCTCATCGGTGATTCTCCTTGTATTCGCCGTAAACGGCGAGCATTTCCTCACTCCACGAACCGTTTTCCGCCTCCACCAACAGCACTGGCTCGACTCGGAGGCCGGGCCTTCCGCCCCGCGCGGCCTCCGCCAGAAACAGGAACGGTGCTTTTTCCCGCCGCTGCTGAACAAATCGGAGCCGCTTGGGCTCCAGCCCGTTGGCGCGCAGAGTTTCAAGAGTTTCGCAGAGCCGTTCCGGGCGCATACAGAAAAAGAAGCGCCCACCCCAGCGGAGCAGGGAAGCAGCCGCCGCTGCGACGTCAGAAAAGCCGCAGGCGGCTTCGTGCCGCGCAAGGCGGGCACTTTCGTCTCCACTCGGCACGCCGGTTCCGGCGGGCTTGTAGGGCGGGTTGCAGGCGATGTGGTCCAGAGTGCCCTTCGGCAGGACTCCGGAGGACGGAAGATTTTTAATATCTTCCCGAAGGACCCGGATTTTGTCCGTAAGCCCGCTGAGGGCGGCCGAGCGCTCCAGCATGGAGCAGGCATCCTCCTGAAGCTCCACGGCGCTGACAAGGGCCGGGTCGGCTCTTGCACACCAAACCAGCGGAATCGTCCCGCTGCCGGAGCCGAGATCCGCGCAGATTTCTCCCTTCCGCGGCAGGGAATACGCGGCCAGGAGGATGGTATCGGTGTTGAAGGTGTGGGCGCCCCCCACAATGACCGAAACGCCGCGGGCAAGCGGCTCCAGCCGCTCGCCCGGAAGAAGAACCGGCCCCGCCGTCGATCCGTTCATGGAATCCGTCCTTTATCAGAATGTAGCGTCGGAATAGAGCGAAACAGTAAGAAAAAAGGCGGTGCGCTGCAGCGCTCCGCCTTTCGTCTCTGAAATCATTACGCCTGTTTCGGTGCGCCGACCGGGCAGACACTTGCGCAGGAACCGCACTCGGTGCAGGTATCTGCGTCGATCTCAAACTTGCCGTCGCCTTCCGAGATTGCGCCCACCGGGCACTCTGCTGCACATGCGCCGCAGGAAATGCAATCGTCACTGATCTGATATGCCATAAAAGGATACACCTCCATCTATTTTATTCGACTTCATTGTAACATAAAATCACGAAAATGCAACCTAAAAATTTTGAGAGTATCAGTTGTCTTCCAAGTCCTTCAGCTGGGCGAGTTCCTCAGCGCTGATCCCGGCGCGCGCATTTTTCAGCACGCGGACCTCGCGGGCTTTGAACAGGTGGGGAGCGGCTTCCGGCGCGGATTCAAGCCGAACGTAGACGGTGCTCGTCAGCAGATTGTGGTCGGTGACGGTGCCGCGGCCCATCGGGGTCATCACGACGGCGTTCACGCCCGGAACGGTGCGCAGAAGATCGGCGTAGGCCTCCTGCTCGTATTTCAGGCAGCACATCAGGCGCCCGCAGATCCCGGAAATTTTAACGGGGTTCAGTGAAAGACCCTGCTCCTTTGCCATCTTAATCGAAACGGGCTGAAAGCCGCTCAGGAACGTGGCACAGCAGAAGGGCTTGCCGCAGATGCCGAGGCCGCCGAGCATCTTCGCCTCGTCGCGCACACCGATCTGCCTAAGCTCAATGCGGGTGCGGAAAACCGAGGCCAGGTCCTTGACCAGTTCGCGGAAATCCACGCGGCCGTCAGCCGTGAAATAGAACAGAATCTTCGAATTGTCGAAAGTGTATTCCACGTCCACCAGCTTCATTTCCAGCTTATGGGACGCGATCTTTTTCAGGCAGATGCCGAACGCGGATTTTTCCTTTTTCTGGTTCTCCGCCACTTTTTTCAGGTCTTCCGGGGTTGCGACGCGGATCAGCGGCTTGAGCGGCTGAACCAGACTTTCGTCGCCGATCTGCCGGTTTTCCATTGCGATTTCCCCGCACTCGACTCCGCGCGCCGTCTCCACAATCACGCGGTCGCCCTTTTTCAGTTGGTTTCCGGCGGGGTCAAAATAATAAATTTTACCGACATTTTTAAATCGTACGCCAATAACTTCGGCCATAGGACCCTCCTTTTATATGAACTATCGCCCCGCGGCTTCCCGCAGGGCGGCACAGTATTCGGTTACGAGCAGAGCCGCGTTCGCATTCCGATCGGTCAGGCGGCGCGCCCTGCGGGTTTCTTCGTACAAACGAACCAGACGGCCGCGCGTCAGCGCCTCACCGAGAGAGGCCGCCGTTTCCGCTTCGCCGGAAAGAACGGCGCTCCCGCCCGAGCGAAGAACCGCCGCGTCCCGGAAGATCAGCAGCAGGCAGTCCAGTACGCCGCGCAGCTTATCTTTGTCTTGAATCAGCGGCGCCGACGCGAACAGCAGCTCCGTTCCCTTCGCCGCCGTCACGGCCCGCGCGACGCGGGCGGCTTCCTCCCCGAAGGCCGGGGAGGGCCTGCCCGCCAGAGTGAACCGCTCCGTGCGCGAACGCACGGTGGGCAGAAGAGCGGAAGCATTCGCCGCCGTAAGAATAAACAGCACGTTTTCGGGCGGTTCCTCCAGAACCTTCAGGAAAGCGTTCTGCGACGCCTCCGCCATATTCTGCGCGCCCAAAAGCACGCAGACCTTGCGGGGCGCTTCGTTCGGCCGGATATACGCGCCCGAGCGGAGCGCGCGGATCGCGTCGATAGGGAACGCCTTGGGGTCGGAATCTCCGTCCAACAGGAGAATGTCGGGGTGAGAACCGGCCTGCGCCTTTACGCAGCCTGCACAATGCCCGCAGGGACGCTGCCCCGGCTCCAGACAGACCGCGGCCTGCGCCAGACGATGCGCGAGCAGATCCGCCCCGCTGCCGGCAGCGCCCTCCAGGAGCACCGCATGGGGCAGCCGGCTCGCTTCCAGAGCCGATGAAAGCGTTTCCCAGACCTTTTGGGCGTCCGGGGAAAGGTTCATACCTTTTCGAAACGGTCGACGTTCAGCACAAAAACGGTAGAACCTCCTACCGTAACCTCCACGGGATAGGAGGAATACATGCCGATGTCAAGCGTGGTGGTGCTTGGAACAAGCTGGGTGCGGCGGCGGCTCTGCTTCGCGATGATTTCGATCACCTGGTCGACCTTGTCGTCGTCCGTCCCTACGATGAAGGTCGTATTTCCGGATTTCAGGAAACCGCCCGTTGTCGCGAGCTTGGTCACGGCGAATCCGTCCTTCGTGAGGGCGGAGGAGACCATTGAACTGTCGTCGTAGCTTACGATTGCCAGTACCAGTTTCACAAGGAATCCCTCCCGTCTGTATTGCGGAGACAGAGCGCCTTCTGCGCTTTCTGTATCATCCGCAGCATTTGGATTCTGATTTACTATTTATTTTAGCACTTTCAGCATAAAAAAGCCATACCTCTGCAAAAACTCGGCCGCTTCTTTTGTGACACGCTCCCCGGGCATTACGGCGGGAACACCGGGCGGGCAGGGGCAGGCAGCCTCCGCGGCGATGCGTCCGACTGCGGAGGAAAGAGGAACGGTTTCACTCTCCGCAAGCACCGCTTCCCGCAGACCGGTTTCGACGGGCGGCAGCGGCGGAAGGGCCTTTGGAACCGGAAACGGGTGAGAGATCGGCAGCAGGCCGATTGCCTTTTTCAGCCGGCGGAAATCCCGCGCCGTACTGAACGGCGTGGCGATCAGTACTACATAAGCGGAGTCCGCGTATTCCGGCTCCACGCCGCTTTTCCGGAAAAGCTCCGCAGCCTCCGTTCCGGAGAGGCCGACCGACGCCGTGTTGAGCGTGATTCGCGTCGGGTCGAGCTGCCCCGCCGGAAGGGTAATTCCGCGCTCCAGCGCGAATGCGCGGATCTGAGCCGTGCGCCGCTGCAGCGCCGCGAAGGCGTCGGAGTGAATCTCCAGCCATTCCCGGCACAGATCAAGCGAGGCCATCACGGGGTAGGCCGGGCTGGTCGAGCCGAACAGGGCCATCGCGCTTTTAGCGGCATCCGCGTAGCTCGGATTCCCGACCTGCAGCCACGCGCCGCCCGTCAGCACGTTCAGCGTTTTGTGCGGCGAATCCGCAGTGAGATCGGCACCGAGCAGCAGCGGGTGCAGCTTCGGCTCGGTGAACATCAGGTGAGTTCCGTGGGCGTTATCAACCAGAAGCGGAACGCCGCGCTCACGGCAGGCCGCCGAAATCGCGGG
Organism: Bacillota bacterium; assembly: GCA_023460155.1. Classification (GTDB taxonomy): domain Bacteria; phylum Bacillota; class Clostridia; order Oscillospirales; family Acutalibacteraceae; genus Caproicibacter. Next base: position 11,447 of record JAEWRF010000220.1, read on the forward strand.
GATGTCGAGCAGCTGGCCGTAATAGTTCGGGCTGGTCACATACACGGCACATACGTCCGGGGCCTCCCGCAGGGCGTCGGCGACGTGGTCCGGCATCGCCCAGACGGGCTCGATGCCTAAGAGCGTCATCGCGTTTACCGCGGAGCGGTGCACAACCCGGGAGCACAGGATTTTTCCTCCGCGCGGCGCGGCAAGACGCAGCATGGCCTGTATGCAGAGGGTGCAGCCGCCCGCCGAAAGGCAGGTGCGCGCCGTTCCGAACATCCGGGCGGCAAGCTCTTCCGCTTCCCGGATGGGGCCGTCTGATTCAAAAAGGCTGTCGGTATCCGGCAGCTCGGTCAGGTCAAGTGAATAGAGCGTTTCCGGCAGAGCCTCCGGGTTTCCCTTGTGGCCCGGAGTGTGGAAGGAAGAGCGCCCGAGCGCGGCATGCGCCCGCAGGGCTTCATACAGCGGAGCCGCCAAAGACGTGCCTCCCTTCAAAAAAAGCGGGAGCAGTTTAAGACTGTCCCGCTATAATTAATTTCAAAATTTAACCGTACTGATTTTGCTTAACCTGCAAGCGGGAGCAGTTCAAGTCCGTCCCGCTACACAAATCTGAAAATTCTCACCGACCCAAACGGCGGGCCTTTGACCGCAGGCTCGGCCTGCCTAACCTTCCGTATTGTAGGATTTCGAGGGAACGTCGCCCTCAAATATAAACGAAGAAAGGTTTTTCCGGCACGCGTCGAGATCGGGGACAAGGGAGTCGCCGGCAGCGGTGGTTTGGGACTTGTATTCGTTGTCGCCCGGAATGCGGTCCTGCACGACCGGGTATTTCAGATACGTCACGGAGTGAGAACCCATCGCGACGATCTCGTCTTTCGACATGTTGGTGGTGACGAGGTGCTGGCTCATGATGTCGACGACGATGCCCCAGATTGTCTGGAAGCTTGCGCCCTTCAGCTCCGATACCAGATTGGTGAATACGATGCGCTGGCGCTGTGTGCGCTGGAAGTCGTCGCCGATGGCGCGGATGCGGGAGTAGTAGTGCGCCTGCGCGCCGTCCAGTTTGAAGGTTCCGGCGGTCAGGTGGCTGGCCTCGCCGCAGTTTTCGTTGATGAGCGCCGCTTCGCCGCTGGTCAGCGTAACGGTCACGCCGCCGATCCGGTTGATGATCTTGTTGAACGCGCTGTTGTCAATAATGACGTAGCGGTCGATGTCGACGCCGAAATTTGCCTCAATGGTCCGCACCACAAGCTTGGCGCCCGCAGGGCCGCCGCCCGCGTCGGAATAGGCCGCGTTGAGCTTGTTGCTGCTGTGGCCCGGAATCGCAACGTACAGGTCGCGCATGAAGGAGGTGATCTTCAGCTTGTTGTGGCGCGTGTCGACGGAAACCAGCAGCATACTGTCCGGCCGGCCGACGTCGTTCGCCTGATAGTCGTCCGTGCCGAGCAGCAGAATGTTGGTAATCGCATCGTCATGGAAAAGTCCCCCCAAAACGCCGGACTTCGCGCTGACCGCGGAACCGCTGTCGGTTTGGGGCTCAAACAGGGAACCGGTCGCCACCTTGGAGGAAGCCGGCTCCGACGGGACGTAGTTAATTCCGCTGAGAAGGTTGTCCGCGTAGACGCATCCTACCCCGGAAACAAGCATCAGCAGGCTCAGGATCAATATGGAGAAATTGCGGAACAGCACTTTTCGGCTCTTTTTCACGTCATCAGCCCTCGTATCCACTAAATATCTATAATATTCCAGAATATAACCGTATTATTATAAAGTGACTGTGCAGCGTGATAATTACATAAAAAAATAATCGCAATTTTTCATAAAGGAAATCAAAGGAAATCCGGAGAAGTCTCTGCCGCACGGTTTTCGGGAGGCTTTGCACGGGAGAGGAAAATCGGCGGCTCAGTCCTGCTCGTCGAGAGTCAGACTGTAGGAGGGGAAGAATTCTTCAAGGAAGCAGTCCGCTTCCGGCAGGCGCATTTCCGCGACCGCCCGGCGCAGGGCGGTTTCCGCGCTGGAAAACTCCCGGTTCCCCAGCCGCTGCTCCTCCACGCATTTGATCAGGGCGGAGAGCTTGTCCGCCGCGTGCACCAGCGGGAGCAGCTCCCGGTCCGATTCCTCCGTTCGGCCGAGCAGGGGAGCATAGATGCCCCTGAGGCCTTCGGGGAGAAAACTTAAAAGCTTCTCCCGCGCAACCTCCTCCACCTCACGGTAGGCTTCGCGGATCTTCGGATTATAATATTTTACGGGGGTGGGCAGGTCTCCGGTGAAGATCTCGGTCGCGTCGTGGAACAGCGCGAGCGACGCGGTGCGGTCGGCGTTTACGTGCCCGCCGAAACGGGTGTTACACAGAACGGCGAGCGCGTGGGCGATGACGGCGGTTTCAAAGCTGTGCTCGCACAGGTTCTCCCGTCGGGTGTTGCGCATCAGGCCCCAGCGGTCGATGTTTTTCATCCGTGAGAGAAGAGCAAAAAAATGATACATTTCCCGGTCACATCCTTCTCTATTCCTTATCTTACCGGATATTCTAATAAAATCAATACAAAAAATTCAGGATTTCACGGGACGCGTGCATTGTTTAGACAAAAGTATATGATATAATATTTACCAGAAAATAACGGCCGCCCCGAAGAGGGGACGGCTTTCAGCGGGAGGCGGCGCGGTGACACGGATTCTTCGCCCGGATGGGCGCGACAGGCGCTATTACTATTGGAAAGCCCTTTTTGCCGGAATGCTGGTTTCGTTTCTCTTTTTTCTTCCGTTCCTTATTTTTGACAAAGGGTATTTTTTATTTTACGGCGATTTCAACGTCCAACAGATTCCGTTTTACCGGCTGGCGCACGACGCCGTCCGGAGCGGGAATTTCGGCTGGAGCTGGACAACCGACCTCGGCGCGAACTTCATCGGCTCCTACTCGTTCTATCTGCTCGGAAGCCCGTTTTTCTGGCTGACCATCCCGTTCCCGAGCGCTGCGGTGCCGTACCTGATCGGCCCGCTGCTCATCCTGAAATTCGGCTGCGCCTCTCTGACTTCGTTCAACTACCTGCGCCGCTACGTCCGAAACCCCGAGTACGCAATAATCGGCGGGATGCTGTACGCGTTCTCCGGCTTTTCCGTCTACAATATTTTCTTCAACCATTTTCACGAGGCGATCGTGTTTTTCCCGCTCATGCTCTGGGCGCTGGACGAATATATGTACCACAGGCGCCGGGGCGTGTTCGCCTTCACGGTGTTCCTGTGCTGCACGGTCAATTACTATTTCTTTGTGGGACAGGTTGTTTTCACACTGATCTACTGGTTTGTGCGCATGCTTGCCGGGAGCTGGGCGATTTCGCTGCGCGACTTTCTTCTGCTTGTCTGCGAGGCGGTGCTGGGTGTGCTCGGCTCCTGCTTCCTGCTGGTGCCCACCGTGCTGGCCATCATCCAGAACCCGCGCCTCAACGACGCGCCGAACGGCTGGAATGCCCTGCTCTATGAAAACAACCAGAGGTACGTCCATATTCTGGAGTGTTTCTTCTTCCCGCCGGATATACCCGCCCGGCCGAATTTCACGCCGAATTCGGAGGCAAAATGGGCCTCGCTCGGCGCGTGGTTCCCGCTGTTCGGAATGACGGGCGTGATCGGCTTTTTGCAGAGCCGCCGGAAGCACTGGCTGAAAACCCTGATCTGCCTTTTGTTCCTCATGGCGTTCGTGCCGGTGCTGAACGCTGCCTTCCAGTTGTTCAATATGGCGTATTACGCGCGCTGGTTCTATATGCTGACGCTGATGATGTCCCTCGCGACTGTGACCTCCCTTCAGTACGGCGGAGTGGACTGGAAACGCGCCGTCAAATGGACGCTGGGCATCACTCTGGGCATTGCCCTGCCGATCGGGCTGATGCCCCGCACGGTGGACGGCGCCGAAAAGAGCACGGTATACGGGCTGGAGGATTACCCCACCCGATTCTGGCCCTACGTCGCCATCGCGCTGCTGAGCATCGCGATGCTGGTGCTGATCTTCCAGTATTATAAGCGCGACCGAAAAAAGTTCCTTCGCTCCTGCACCGCGGGAATCGCGCTGATCACGGTGGTCTACGCTTCCTATTTCATCGCGCTCGGCAAGACGCAGGGCGATGATTCGCACAACTGGGTGATCCCCCATGCGATCGACGGGAAGGCGAACATTTCTCTGCCGGATACCACCAACTGCCGCGTCGATGTGTTCGACGGCATGGATAACCAGGCAATGTTCTGGCAGATCCCGACCATTCAGGCGTTCCAAAGCATCGTGCCGGGTTCCGTGATGGCATTCTATCCCACCATCGGCGTACAGCGCGACGTCGCCTCCCGGCCGGACGTAAAATACTACGGCTTGCGCGGCCTGACGAGCTGCCGCTGGCTGTTCGACCCCGTGAACAGCGGAAAGAATTTCGTCGATGAGAACGGAAAGACCGCCATGCCGGGCTGGAGCTTTTACGCGACGCAGAATGGCTGCGACATTTACCAGAACAACTATTATATTCCCATGGGCTTTAGCTACGACAGCTACATCACCCGGAAGGAATATAACTCCGTACCCGAGGAGGACCGGAACCTGGTGCTGCTGAAGGCTTTGGTGCTGGAGGACGCCGATGTCGCGCGGTATTCCGGAACCCTCAGTCACCTCGATCTCCCGGCGCAGGATTATTCCACGCAGGCCTACTATGAAGACTGCCTGAAGCGGAAGGCGGCCTCCTGCTCTTCTTTCAGCCGCGACAGCAGCGGCTTTTCCGCCGCTTTTACCTCGGATAAGGAGCGCCTGGTGTTTTTCAGCGTACCGTGGGAGGGCGGCTGGAGCGCCGAGGTCAACGGCCAAAAGGCGGATATTGTCAAGGTCAACGTAGGCTTTATGGCGGTGAAAGTGCCCGCCGGAACATCAAACATCCGGTTTAATTACAGCACGCCGGGCGTACCGCTCGGGCGGGCGGTGTCGGCCGGGGCTCTGGTGCTGTTCCTGTTCTATTTCTTCTTTACCCGCGCTTACGACCGGAAGCACCCCGATGAACCGGAAAAACCGGCCGTTCCCGGCGATGACAACCAGCCGGAGGAAAGCACTCCGGAAGAAACAAAAATTGGAGGTTAATCCATGTCCACCGTATATCTTGTAATTCCCTGCTACAATGAAGAAAAGGTCCTTCCCGAAACCGTAAAACGTTTGACGGAGAAGCTGAATTCCATGATTGCATCCGGCCTTGCCTCGCCGGAAAGCCGCATGCTTCTGGTGAACGACGGCAGCAAAGACCGCACGTGGGAGCTGATTTCAGGCTATTCGAAAGAAAACCCGCTGGTCGCCGGCATCTCGCTCGCGCACAACCGGGGGCATCAGAACGCGCTGCTCGCAGGCCTGATGACGGCCCGGAAATACGCGGACTGCGCGGTGAGCCTGGACGCCGATCTTCAGGACGACGTCGATGCGATTGATAAGTTTGTCAGCAAATTTCAGGAGGGCTGCGACATCGTGTACGGCGTGCGCAACAAGCGCGACACCGACACCTTCTTCAAGAAATTCACCGCGCTCGGCTTTTACCGTTTCCTTGCGGCGCTGGGCGTGGATATTGTTTACAACCACGCGGATTACCGCCTGATGAGCCGCCGCGCGCTGGACGCGCTTTCCGAGTACCGGGAGGTAAACCTGTTCCTGCGCGGCATTGTGCCGCTGATCGGGTATCGCACCGACTGCGTCTTTTACGACCGGCACGAACGCTTCGCGGGGGAATCGAAATACCCGCTCAAAAAGATGCTCGCCTTCGCGGTTGACGGAATCACCAGCTTCAGCGTTAAGCCGCTCAAGCTGATCACCGGGCTCGGCGCGGCGGTTTCGTTCACCGGGTTCGTCGGCGCCGTCTGGGCGGGAATCGCCCATTTTGCGGCGGGGTGGTCCGGATGGATCGCGGCCTACTGGGCTTTGTGGCTGCTGTTCGGCCTTTTGTTCCTCTCGCTCGGTGTCGCCGGGACGTACATTGGCAAGATCTACGCGGAGGTCAAAGACCGCCCCCGCTTCCGCATCGCGGAGAACGTCGGCCTTCCTTCGGCGGACCAAGTCCGCTGTTAATAGCCCGACAGGCCGAGCCTGCTTTCAATGGCCCGGCGTTCGGCACGGAGAAAATGCTCCGGCTTGGTTTGCCGGGACGGTTTGGAGAAATGCCGATTTACAATTTTATCCTTATCTTAACTATAAAAAAATCGGCGGGAGATTCGAAAAACCGTCCCGCCGAATTAGACTTTAATTTTTCCGTTCTTTAAACGGCGGGCTTTTAACGCCGGACTTGGTCCGGAGTAAGAGCCTTGTTTCCCCGGGATTCAGACAGACGAGCTTTGCCTGAATGCGGGGGTGCTTCAGGCGCTGCCGCACCATGTCGCGCAGCACCTGCCCGCCGTTGTAGCCGTGAATCACGCGGATTTCCGTCACATCCGGAGGGGCGCTGCTCAGCAGATGCTCCAGGCGGCGCTTCGCGTCCTCCGCCGTCAGGCCGTGGATATCGGCCTCCAGAATCCGTTCCGATTTTGTCCCATACATATGCTTTTCCCCCCGGTGTCCGTTTCCTCCATTATACTCCAAAACGGGGAACGATAGGCCCTGATACACCGCAGAAAATCCGTGAAAAGGCCCTTTTTTTGTGCTATAATGGTAGAATCAAATTACGGGGAGGCGCGGAGCTTGAAGATTGTGGATCTGCGGAATACCTTTGCGAACTGCAACGACGCGCTGATCGAGATCAGCGACGAATTCATCTATTATTCGGAGGAAAAGGTGGAGGAAGGCCACAACATTCTTTTCCTTCTGGAATATAACCGCGTCACCCGCCGCGAACGGATCATAGCCAACTATTTTCTGAACGACCCCTCCTACGTGCAGCATTATTTCAGCTTCCCGGAGGACATTGTCGTCGTCATGGAATCCGGGGGAAGCGAGGCGTGGATCCTCCGGGTGGACAAGCGCACGGGCGAGGAGAAGAACATGGATCGGCTCAGCTTCATCGGCGTTTTCACCGACTGCCGGGCCCTCGATGAAAGCCACGTGATCTTCTATACCGCCGCGGATGACCGCAACCGGCGGCTTTTTAAGGAATACAGCAGGCTGACCGGCTTTTCCCGCGTGGCGTACCTGTATGACCTTGAAGAGGCGAAATATTACTATGTGCGCGACCCGCGCATCTGCTGCGCGGATTCCAACAGTCTGCTTGCCTACGACCGGGACGGGGCGCCGCAGCTCCTTGTGCTCCAGCCGCACGGCAGCGAGGAGGACAAACGCAAATCCTTCCAGAACATGCGCTGGCTTGGCGACAACATAAACGACAACATCTGGCTCTGCCCGCTGTTCGATTTCATCGTTTCCGTCAAGGCGGGGGAGGAGATCGCCCCGCTCGAGCTGATCCTGAGCGCCGGAACGACCGGCCTGGTCCGCTACGCCGGCATGGATTCGAAAAACCTCTATTTCCGCGCGCGCTATTTCCCCACGGAGGACCAGCGCCTCTGCGCCTATGACAAACGGACCGGCAAAAAGACGGTGGCGGCGGCGCTGAACCTGCAGGAGGAAGAGGAAGCCGCGTTTTTCAGCATCGATCCCGAGGGAGGCCGTGCCTACCGCATCCGGGAGGACGAGGACTCCTACCACGTGGACGGTGTGCTGAATTCCGGAATCCACGCGGACTATTCGAAGGAACTCGGCACGTTTGTCGCCTGTGTGGACGATCGGTTCATCGTGGCGCGGTACATACTCGCCGATGAAAAGGATTCATTTGAATTCAATTCCGTTTACGACGCGCAGACCGGCACCCAGAAGAGCTTTGAGTGCAGCTGCACCGTCAAAAACGGCACCGTAGTATTATATTAAAAAAGCCGCCTTTCCGGAAGCTCCGGAAGGGCGGCTTTTCTGTGCGCGTTTTTTATGGGTGCAGGAAAAAATAGAGAATTCCCTTTTTTCCGTTCGCCAGCTGAACCCCGGCGCAGTAAAGCGCTCCGGAGGTGGGGTTGACGGACAGGACCGTGATCATCTGCCCTTTTTTCAGGGCAATTTTGGTCTTGTCGTCGCAGCTGAGCAGAGGGTTCGCAACATTTGTGGTGCCCGGCTGGAAAAAGGGCGAAATGTCCATTGAGAGCGGGTAGGTCTTCCCTAAGGCACCGCTGAGATTGACCGGCACCTTCGTAAACGCCTTTCCGTCGAACTTTTCGGCGCAGAGAACCAGATCCGGCGAAACGTAGCGCATCACGCCGAAACGGGGAATCAGGCGGCCCTTGCCGTCGGCGAGAATCTGAAAGTTGTACTCCGGAATATTGTAGCCGTCCCGGGGATCCGTTTCGATGCCGCCCGGAATCTCGCCGAGCTGGGTCAGAGCTTTTCCGTCATAGCGGAAAAAGTAGGTGTTGACGTAATTGTCCATCCCGTAATCCACCAGAGCGAGCGTGCGGTCGCTGCCGTTCAGGCTGACCGCGTAAAGGCCCGCCGTGCCGCACAGGTCCAGTGAAAGCTTCGCGTTGCCCACCGTCAGGGTGCTCTTTTTCCCGGTGTCGGGCGCGCTGGAAAAGTTCAGAGCAACGGCGTCCGGTTTTCCGTCTCCGTTGAAGTCATAGCTTCCGCGCATGATGCGCGATGAATCATACTCCGCCTTCGGGTCGAGGTACAGCGTCGCTTTCACCAGCTTTTTCAGCGGCGCGAACTCCGAAAGACGAACCGTGTCCGGGACGGAAGGAGCGCCGGAGGACGCGGGAGCGGAGGAAACGGGCGCGGAAGAAGACTGCGCAGAAGAGACCGCCGCCGAGGAGACCGGGGCAGCGGAAGACGACGCAGCCTGTGAAGATTCAGCAGCCTGAGGCGCAGCGGACGAAACAGCGGCAGCGTCTTTGGCAGCCGGTGCGGAGCATCCGGCGGCGGAAAGCAGAACCGGAACAATCAAAAGAGCGCAGAGGCGGCGGAGCGGATGAATCATAAAAGAACCTTCTTTTCTTTCTGAAATGCAGGGCTTCAAAACCGAGCATCCTGATTCTACCGTTGCGGCTCCCGGAAGTCAATAAAATGACTGCGATTGTAGCTATTTGTAGCCTTTCTGTCACCTTTCAGGCAGTGAGGTTATTCCGCTTTTTTTGCCATGGCTCTCAGACGGCCGACGCGCAGAAGAACGTCTGCCGCGTGGGCTTCGGCGGAGACGGCTGGGTCGCGGGTATCATAGAGCAGCTGGCACGGGAGCTTGGAGCATTCCCCGCAGCTGGAATGTCCGCAGCTTTCGGTGCAGCAGCGGTAGATGGGGCAGATATCAAGCCCGGAATAGGAGGTCCAGTACGCTTTTCCCTTTGAGCTCCGGCAGCCGGAGCAGTTGGATTTATAGTCGTAGCAGGTTTCGCAGTTTGTGCCGCAGGGTCCGAACATGAGGCAATCCACCTTTCCATATATGTAATTATTATCCATCCATTATAGAAGGGAAGGGTTGTTCTTTCAATAGAAATATATACTAAAAAAAGCCGTCCCGGTTTGACCTGACGCAGACGCCAGGCGCCTTTTGAATCGCCTGCGGCGGGCACGACTATCAATTTGGGAAAAAGGAAGACTCATTCTTCGCATCGGGAATGTTCTAAGCAAGCAACTGTAGCTGATTCTTCGCACGGGAACAAAAAAGCCGCCCCGGCAAAACCGGAGCGGCTTGAGTTTTTACGTTCTGCTTATTTTGAAGAAGTGGTCTGGGCGGCAGAGGAAGACGCGGTTTCAACGAACATGGAGGGATTGTAGGAGTTAAGCGCGGCGTCGTTGACGGTGACGTCCTTAAGCGAGTCGGCTTCCTTGCTGATTTCGTCGGCGAACTCCTTGCCCTTATAATCCGAGAGGAGGCTCTTGCGGCTGTCGGCTGTTTTCAGCTGGGTGTCCGTCTTCTTGGTGACGTCGTTCTTAACGATCAGAACATAGGCGTAAAGGCTGGAAAGCTCGGTCGCCTTAACCTCGCCGGGCTGCATTGCCTTGACGACGTCCTTGAACGCCTGAGGATAGTTGGTGTCGGTGCTGAGGTTGATCGTCTCGGTGTTCAGCGGGTTGCTGGTTGCGCCGGCCGATTTTTGATAGGCGGTGGCAGCGGCGTCCATGGTCATGGTGCCGGCCTTGATCTTTGCAGCGTAATCGTCAAACTCGGCTTCTTTCTTTTTCTTGTCCGCATCCGAAAGGGCGGCCTTGAAGCTTCCGTTCGCATCGGTCGTGTACAGCGGTAAGGCAAGATAGGAGAAATCCGAGTAGTTCTTCTCAAAAAAGCTCTTCAGCTCGGAATCGGGGACTTCTTTGCTGCCGCCCTTGCCGTAGGTGGCTTCGAACACCTTTTGATACTTCGTGTAGTAGTCGGAAACGGCGAGGTTGAAGGAAGTCTTTGCAATGCCGTACTTCTCCATGGTGGATTGGTACTGACCCCACAGGGAATCGGTCGTATCCGAGATGTTTTTAACCTCGGCGTCCGTGAGCTTCAGATTCATCTGCTTGACCTTGCCGTCGATCACAAGGAGGGATTTGACACCGGTCAGAGCCTTGTCGCGGATCCAGACCGTGGCGTCCTTATTGTCGATCTTCTGGCTCAGCACCGGCTTCGTGGAATCCGGCACAGAGGAGGAAGCGGACTGGTAGGAACTGTACAGGCTGTAGATGTACGCCCCGATCGGCACCGATTCGCTGCTGTTTTTTACCGCCCAGCTTTTGTCTGCGGAGCAGGCGGCCAGAGAGCCGGTCAGCGCCGCGGCGGTCAGAACGGCTGTGATTTTCTTTATGACTGAAGTTTTCATTTTTCACACTCCGATTATTATGGATACAAGCAATTATACACTGTTTGGGGAAGCCTGTCCACCGTTTTTTAGGGAAAGCCGCCTGTTTCAGCCGGCGAGAATGTCCAGCACCTGCGACAGCACCTGTAGCGGCGTTTCGGAGGGCTGGAGCTTGACGCTGATGTAGGGCTTTGCCCCGGCGTTGAGCATTATGCGCCCGCGCATGGCGGAAATCAGGGTGCTCACCTGCTTCATGTCCACCTGATCGCGGAACAGGAAGAGCGTGCCGCCCTGCTGCTTGACTTCCCGGATGCCGAGCAGGGACGCCTGATTGCGCAGCAGCGCGATCTCAATGAGGCCGTTCACGCTCTCCGGCGGTTCGCCGAAGCGGTCGATCAGCTCGTCGGTTACGTCCAGCGCGTCCTCGCGGGTGCGGATGTCCGCGATGCGGCGATAGACGTCCAGCCGCTGGTTCAGATCGGAGATGTAGCTTTCCGGAATATGCGCCTGCACCTGCAGGTCGACAAGGCATTCCTCGCCGTACTCCGGAACCTCCTCGCCCTTGGCGCGGCTGACGGCCTCCGAAAGCAGATGCAGGTACATGTCGTAGCCGACGGCTTCCATATGCCCGTGCTGCTCGCCGCCGAGAATGTTCCCCGCGCCGCGGATCTCAAGGTCGCGCATGGCAATCTTGAAGCCGGAGCCGAATTCCGTAAACTGCCGGATGGCGGACAGCCGCTTCTGGGCCACCTCGCTCAGCACCTTGTTGCGCGTAAAGGTCAGGTAGGCGTAGGCGCGCCGGCTGGAACGCCCCACGCGCCCGCGGATCTGGTGGAGCTGCGAAAGGCCCATATGGTCGGCGTTTTCAATGACGAGCGTGTTGACGTTCGGCACGTCGACGCCGGTTTCGATGATGGTGGTGCACACCAGCACGTCGATTTCCTGCTCGATCAGGCGGCGCCAGACCTCCGAAAGCTCCTGCTCGTTCATTTTGCCGTGGCCGAAGCCGACCTTCGCCTCCGGAATTTCCTTCTGAATTTTGGCCGCCGTCCGCTCGATGGAGGCGACGTCGTTGTGCAGGTAGTACACCTGACCGCCGCGCCGCAGTTCGCGCCGGATGGCCTCGGCGACGATGCCGTCGTCGTGCTCCAGAACGTAGGTCTGCACGGGGTGCCGGTCATGCGGGGCCTCTTCGATGACGCTCATGTCGCGGATGCCGGACATGGCCATGTTCAGCGTGCGGGGAATCGGGGTGGCCGACAGCGTGAGGACGTCGATGTCCTTGCAGGCGCTTTTCAGCTTTTCCTTCTGCGCCACGCCGAAGCGCTGCTCCTCGTCGATGACCATCAGGCCGAGGTTGCGGAATTTGACGTCCTTCGAAATCAGGCGGTGCGTGCCGACCACCATGTCGATTTCGCCGCGCGCGAGTTTCTTCAGGATTTCCTCCTGCTCCTTCGGCGTGCGGAACCGGGAGAGCAGCTCCACCCGGATGGGGAAGCCCTCCATGCGCCGGGTGATGGTCTGGTAGTGCTGCCATGCAAGAATGGTGGTGGGCACCAGCATGGCGCACTGCTTGGAGGCGGTGATGCACTTGAACGCCGCGCGCAGGGCGACCTCGGTTTTGCCGAAGCCGACGTCGCCGCACAGGAGGCGGTCCATGGGGATGTCTCGCTCCATATCCGCCTTGATTTCCTCGATACAGCGGAGCTGGTCGTCCGTCTCCTCAAACTCAAAATGGGATTCGAAATCGTGCTGCCACTCGCTGTCCTCCGGGAAGGCGAAGCCTTTTGTCTGCATCCGCTCGGCGTAGAGCTGGATGAGCTCCTTCGCGATATCCTTGACCGCCCGGCGGACCTTTGCCTTCGCTTTCTGCCAGTCGGCTCCGCCGAGACGGTGCAGCTTCACGGCCGCGTCCTCGCGCGGGCCGATGTACTTCGAGACCATGTCGAGCTGCGTCACAGGGACGTAAAGCGTGTCGTTTTTCGCGTACCGGACCTTGATGTAGTCCTTGACGACGCCCTGCATCTCGATTTTGTGAATCCCCTCGAACACGCCGATTCCGTGGGAGGCGTGCACGATGTAATCGCCCGCCTGAAGATCGGCGATGCTGTAGATTTCCTGGCTGTTTTTGGGGCGCTTCTGCTTTTTTGTGCGGGAGGAAGCCGTGCGTCCGTGCGTGATGAGGCCGAAGAAGGCGCCGGGGTATTCGAGCCCGCCGGAAAGGGCGCCGCCCGTCACGACGACTTCGCCGCGCTCGATTTTTCCGGGGTGTTCCACGTAGGCGGCGTTGATGCCCCGGGCGCGGAGGTCGTCCGCGACGGTGTGCGCGGCGCGGTCGGTTCCGGCCAGCACGGCGCAGGCCCATTTGTTTTCAAGCATGGCGTTGAGGTCCTCGGCCAGAAGCTGAAGGCCGCCGCCCCAGACGGAAAGCTGGCGCGCGGTCATGTCGAGCTGCAGCCGCACGGGAGTATCATAACCGCCGTGAACAAATGTATCCAGATAAACCGTCCCGCTTTTTTCGAACTCCCCGACCGCGTAGGCCCAGTCTCCGCTGTAGGTGTCGAGGCCCCGGCAAAGCGTGCCGTCCGCGAGGTAATCCTTCAAATCCTCGTTCCACTGCCAGAGCGCCGCGCGCATGCGTTCCCGGCACTTGACAGGCTCGCTGACGAACAGGAGCATGCCGCTCTGCAGGTAATCGAGCAGGGTCGCTTTCCGGGAGTACAGCAGCGTCAGGAATTTATCCGCGCAGCCGAGGTGCAGCCCGCTTTTCAGCTTTGCGGCCTGTTCGGAGAGCACCGCCTTCGCCGACGGAGCGGTTTTGCCGCGGAGCTCGGAAGCGAGCTTTTCGATTTTTGCCGCCAGAACCTGTGGCTGGGCGACAAGCGCCTCCACGGCGGGGGAGATGGTAATCTGATCGATGGCTTCGGTGCGCCGCTGGGAGATCAGGTCAAACCGGGAAAGCGAATCGATCTCGTCCCCGAAGAATTCAACGCGCACCGGGGAGGGATCGCCCGGGGCGAAAAAGTCAAGGATTCCGCCGCGGCGGGAAAACTGGCCGGGGCCTTCGATCTGAACGGCGCTTTCGTAGCCGCAGGCCGCGAGCGCGCCGAGCACCCGCTCCATGGCGACGCTGTCGCCCTGTTTCAGCGTGACGGTGCTTTTCTCTAAATCCTCCGGCGGTACGGTAAACTGCAGGCCCGCGTCGGCACAGAAAACGACCGCGTCGCATTCGCCGCCGCGCAGGCGTTCCAGCACCTGCAGGCGCTGATGCTCGTATTCGTGGGAGGTTCCCTCCGCGTCGCGAAACGTGAAATCGCGCGAAGGGTAGAACAGCGGGTTCATCCCCATCGACTCAAGGTCGGCGCAGAAACGCTGTGCCTCCGGTTCGTCTGCGGCAACGACAAAAGCTCTGCGCCGCAGTGCGGAGCAGAGCGAATAGATGATGTTTGCCTTGTGGACGCCGGAAACGCCGGTCACAGCGGCGGGCAGCCGCCCGCTTTTGACCGCGTCCTCCAGATCGGAGAATTCTTTCAGCTTTCCGACGGCCTGGGTGAGAAAATCCATGAGCATCTCCTGGCTAACCGTTGTATTTATTCATCGCTTCGGCGGTCTTTCCCTGAACAATCAGCTCTACCGCCTCGTAGGCGCGCTGAACGGCCTGGTAAAACAGCTTGCTGTCTTCGGGGGAAAACTTTGAAAGAACCCAGTCCGCGAGGTCCCATTTGGGGTCGGGGCGGTCGCCCGTTCCGAGCCGGATGCGCGGGATCGAATCCTTCCCCGTGAGATAAATGATGTTCTTCATCCCGTTCTGCCCGCCGTCGCTGCCGTGCGTGCGGATGCGCAGCTTTCCGGGCGGAAAATAAATGTCGTCGTAGAGGACGATGGTACGCTCGGGCGGGAGCTTATAGAAATTCAGCGCTTCGGTCACGCTTTGGCCGCTCAGGTTCATGTAGGTGCCCGGCTTTAGCAGCAGCACCTTTTTTCCGCCGACCGAGGCGGCGGCGCACAGCCCCTTAAACTTGACGCGGTCAACGGTGACCCCCGCCTTTTCGGCGATGTAGTCCAGCGCCATGAAACCCGCGTTGTGGCGGGTGCCTTCATATTTGGGACCGGGGTTGCCCAGACCTACGATCAGGTATTCCACCGGGCCGACCGGCTCCGGCTTTTTATCAAACAAATGCAGCATAAATCCACCTCGGGATAGATTTTGGAAGGTATGCGAACAGGGCGGGACAGAATCTCTGCCCCGCCTGACGTAAATTGTCGTGGAATAAAGCGCGGATCACACAAACATCGGGGAGACCGGCTTGTCTTCGTAAATGCGGTCGATCGCCTCGGCAAACAGGGGAGCGACCGGAAGAATCTCCATGTTGGGCAGCCGTTTCTCGGGCGGCAGGGGGATGGTATCAAGCAGCACAAGGCGGTCGATCGGGCTCTGGGAGATGCGCTCGATCGCGGGGCCGGAGAGCACCGCGTGGGTCGCGCAGGACGTCACCGAAAGAGCGCCGTTTTCCATAATGGCGCGGGCGGCGTTGCACAGGGTGCCGGCGGTGTCGATCATGTCGTCCACCAGAATCACCTTCTTGCCCTTTACGCTGCCGATGATGTTCATGACCTCGCAGACGTTGGCCTTCTGGCGGCGCTTGTCTACGATGGCGAGGGGGCAGCCGATGCGCTCGGCAAAATTGCGCGCGCGGGTGACGGAGCCGAGGTCGGGGGAAACAGCGACGTATTCATCCGTATGGCCGTCGATCTGCTCCCGGATATGGGAGGAAAGCAGCGGCACGCCGAGCAGATGGTCCACGGGAATGTTGAAAAAGCCCTGAATCTGTGCCGCGTGAAGGTCCATGGTGAGCACACGGTTGGCGCCCGCCGTGGTGATCAGGTCGGCGCAGAGCTTCGCGGTGATCGGGTCGTGCGCCTTGGCCTTGCGGTCCTGCCGCGCGTAGCCAAAATAAGGAATCACGGCGGTGATGCGGGCCGCGGAGGCGCGCTTCATGGCGTCGATCATGATGAGCAGTTCCATCAGGTTGTTGTTCACGGGCTCGCAGGTCGACTGTACGATAAAGCAGTCCGATCCGCGAACCGAATCGTAGATGGAGACCGAAATCTCGCCGTCGCTGAAGGTGCCGACCTCGCTCCGGCCGAGCGAAAGACCCAGACATTCCGAAATCTGTGCCGCGGCGTCCCGGCTGGCGCTTGCTGCGAAAATTTTAATATCTTTGCCGTGAAAACTCATTGCTTTGTCCCCCTGTATTCTATTTTCAGTCCGCGTTGTTTAGAACTGTGAACGGTACGGCTTCCGTGCCCGGCGGAACGGAGCCTCCCGTGCACACGGCGCAGCGAAGCGTGGAGCCTTCCCCCACCGCGCAGTCGATGACGACCGTATTCGGCCCGATGGTGCAGCCCCGGCCGACGGAAACCTTTCCCTGCAGCACTGTGCCGGGCAGGATGCACACGTCTTTGCCAATGGTGACGTCAGGCCCGATGACGACACCGTCGCGGCAGGGAATATCCGTCCCTTCCCGCAGGTGGCCGAGCAGGATCCGGTCCCGCGCGATCGCGTTCAGTTCGGCGAGCTGAACGCAGTCGTTGGCGCCCAGCACCGCTTCCGCGCTGCCGGCCGTGTAGGCGTCCGCCTTTTTTCCCTCCGCGATCAGCAGTCCGACGGCGTCCGTCAGGTAGTATTCCCCCTGGGCGTTGTCGCTGCGGATTTTCGTGAGAACATCCAGAAGATCATCCGTCCGAAACCAGTATGCCCCGGAATTGACTTCCCTTACGGCGCGCTGTTCGGGGGTGGCGTCCTTTTGTTCCACAATGGCGGAAACCAGGTGCGTTTCCCTGTCCCGGATGATGCGGCCGTAGCCGGTCGGATCATCCAGCGCCGCGGAGATCACCGTGACCGCGTTTCCGCTTTGAATATGAGCCTCCAGCGCCTCGCGGATGATGCCGGAGCCGATGAACGGCGCGTCGCCGTTCAATATTAATGTGTGGCAGCCTGCCGAATGAGCGCGCAAAAAGTCGGCCGCCATCATCACGGCGTGCCCGGTGCCCTTGCGCTGGGACTGCAGTACCG
>JAEWRF010000221.1 GCA_023460155.1 Bacillota bacterium
TCCCGGTATCTCTGGTCAGTGAGAAGACGGCACTTCAGATCGCCGGAAATTTTCAGAAAACTCCGGTGAAAATTCTCGATACCGCACCGGAAGAACTGACTTCCGTCTGCGGCGACGTCTCTCCGACAAACGCGGCGTTTTTTGAGGAAACGAAGAACTATGTTCTTTTCGGCTCACTGAAAAGCGACCCGAAGCAGGGCGTTGCGGTCGTGTTTAAAAACGAGTTTACCAAGGACATGAAGGGTCAGGTTGCTCAAAAGTATCTGACGCCGCAGAAATACGGAGCTGTCCGGGCAATTGGCGGAGGAGGAAAGGATACCATAGTGGGCGTCATGTCCGCTGACGGATCCGGATGGATTTTCAATTTGTACAACGGCTTTACCGGGGGGCACGCAAAGCAATAGTCCCTAAATAGAAAGCGGAAGCGGCGATGCCAAAATCAGGCACCGCCGCTTTTCTTTTGCAGGATTCTCAGAAATTCCGGTTCATGATAAAATAAAGAGCAGCCGTCTGCAAAATAAGAATCAGCGGAACGCCGATCATGAATTTCGGGTGCCGGGTTTTATGACGGATCAGCAGCATCGTCGCAAGCATAGCCGGGGAACCGCCGAGCACGGCGACCAGCAGCAGCGTGTTTTCCGGAATACGCCACCGGTGCTTTTTTGCGCGGTGCTTATCGGATACCGTAACAAGCACGGCTGCAAAATTGATAATAATCAGGTAGGCCTCGAAATATATATTAGACATGCTACCCCTCACAGCCGCGTTCCGCAGTTCGGGCAGAAATGGGAACCAGGTTCCACCTCCGTCCCGCAGTGCGGGCAGTAATGCCGGCCGGACGCGCCGGAAATCCGGGTCATCTGGTCGGGGTTGATCTGTGCGTTCGGGTCACGTTCCAGCCTGCGTCCTTCTTCCCGGTTCAGTTCGTAGACCGCGCCGCAGTTCGGGCAGGTTACATAATAGCGCTTTCCGAAACGGAACAGGGGAAGGAAGAAAAAGGTGAACTGCTGAAAAACGCAGACCACCACCGCCGCTGCGCCGTAAGCGCCGCAGCAGGGGAATCCTCCGCACCGCCGCAGTCCAAGGGGTGCGGAGCCGCTTGTGATCCCTACAATAAAAAACATCCCGATCGCCTCCGTAATGTTTGAAACTATCGTAACCGGAAAAAACGCTCCTGTCAATCCGGTTCCACAGGGAAGCGTTCAACAGAAAGGATGAAAAATCATGGTGATCCGATTGTTCGGAAGACACACACTGCTTGCCTGTCTTTGTCTTCTCGCCGTGGCGGTAGTCGTAACCATGGCGGTCAACTCCGGCCGAAGTCAGCCGAATCTTCTCTCCTCTTCTGATGCTTCCGCGTCTTCCGATCTGTACGCCTATAAAAACGTCTCAGGATCAAAAGAAGATCCTTCCGGACCAAACAGCAGCTCCGTTTCGTCTGCACCGTCCGCCTCCGCTTCTCCGGCCTCATCTTCTTCCGCATCTTCCGCCGTTCCGGCTGCTGTCGGAAAAGAGCAGGAAATGCGGGCTGTATGGGTTCCTTATCTCAGCCTGGACATGAGCCGCGAAACGGATAAAAGCGAGCAGGGCTTTCAAAAGAAATTTAATGCCATTGTCAGTCAGGCAAAGGCCTGCGGCATGAATACGCTGGTGGTTCAGGTTCGTCCGTTCGGCGACGCGCTTTATAAATCTTCCTATTTTCCCTGGAGCCATGTAACCGGCGGGACCCAGGGGGTCAACCCCGGCTACGATCCTCTTGCGGATATGGTATCCGCCGGACATAAGGCGGGCTTGAAAATTCACGCGTGGGTCAATCCTCTGCGCATTCAGACTTCTTCTTCAACTCCGTCCATCCTCGCGGAAGGCAACCCCTACAATACATTCCGAAAAGACCCCGTCAAAGCCGATTGGGTCGTCGATTTTCAGGGGGGAAAGTACTACAACCCCGCCTACGCGCAGGTCCGCAAACTGATCGCAGACGGCGTGAAGGAAATCGTTCAGAACTATGACGTAGACGGAGTCCAGTTCGACGATTATTTTTATCCCTCGCAGGACGCCTCGTTCGACAAAACTGCGTATGCCGCCTACTGTGCCTCGGCAAAAAACGCCGGCACGCCGCTTTCCCTTTTGGAATGGAGGCAGGGAAATATCAGCGCGCTGGTTTCTCAGGTCTATCAGGAGGTCAAGGCGGCAAAGCCGGAGGTGCCCTTCGGAATTGCGCCGCAGGCCAACGTACAGAATGACCGAAATATGGGTGCGGACGTGGAATCCTGGTGCACGGCTCGGGGTTATGTGGATTACATATGTCCCCAGCTTTACGTCAATTTTCAGAATCCGGTACTTCCGTATGACAAAGCCGCCCAGACCTGGCGGAGCATGGTGACCAGCAAAGACGTAAAGTTGTATTTCGGTCTTGCGGTCTACAAAGCAAATTCCGATGCCGACAGCGGCACCTGGAAGACCAGCTCCAATATTCTTGCGACTCAGGTCGATTACGGCCGTAAGGAAAAATGCGACGGTTTCATGTTCTACTCCTGCGATTACCTGAACAGCGCGCAGACCAAAGCGGAGGTGCAGAACGTCATGAAGGTGCTAAACGGCTGAGGACGCGGGAAGAATGCCTATGCAGGCGTCTTCCCGGATTTCCGTCAGGCGCACAGGCAGAATTTCTCCGCTTAGATTCCGGCTTCCGGAAACCCTGACGGGCGTATAATTTTCCGTATAACCCTCGTAGCAGCCACCCTGGCACTCACGCTCAAACAGGACCATCTCCGTATGTCCAAGCTGTGAGTGGAAAAAAGCTTCCCGCGTTTTTTCGGTCACTTCAATCATCAGCCGGCTTCTCCGGGATTTTTCCCTCGGATCGACTTGATCCGGCATTTTGTCTGCCGCCGTACCGGGCCTCTGGGAATATTCGAACACATGCACCTTCGCAAAACCGATTTCCTCTGCAAAGGCGAGCGACGCCTCAAACTCCTCTTCGGTTTCCCCCGGGAAGCCAACCATAATGTCCGTAGTGATCGCGGCATTTTCAAACTCTCTCCGAAGATCTCGGACAATCTGTCGATATTCATCCGTATTGTAATGACGGTTCATCCTTTGGAGCGTAGCGTCGCAGCCGCTCTGGAGGGAAAGATGAAACTGCGGGCACAGCTTCGGCTGCCGCTTGAGCCGTGCAATGACGGCTTCGTCCAGCCGTTCCGGTTCCAGAGAACCGAGGCGGACACGGTGAATTCCCTCCGGCACGCACGCGGCTTCCACGGCGTCGCAGAGATCCAGCCCGAATTCCTGCCCGTAGGCGGGAAGATTAATTCCGGTCAGCACGATTTCCCGATAGCCGTGAGCGGCGATCCCGGCGATTTCCTCCTTAAGTTCTTCCGGCCGCTTCGAACGCACCCGGCCGCGCGCATAGGGAATGATGCAATAAGAGCAAAAGCGGTTACAGCCGTCCTCGATCTTGATGAAAGCCCTCGTCCGGTCGAAAAAGCGCTCGGCATGCATGGCTTCGAATTCCGCACCGTTTTTATGCGGCACAATATCCACGATGCGCTGCCGCGCGGAAAGATACCTCAGGATGTCGGAAAGCAGGGAAGAGCGGTTGGAATTCCCCAGGATAATATCGGCCTCGGGCAGGCGGTCGACAACCTCCGGAAACGCCTGCGGCAGACATCCGGTTACAACAATTACGGCGTTCGGGTTTTCCCGGCGAGCCCTGTGCAGCATCTGGCGGGCTTTCCGATCGCTCATGGCAGTGACCGTGCAGGTGTTGATCAGAATGACGTCGCTTTCCGCTTCGGAGGTGCCGAGCGTAAAACCGGCGCCCAGCAAAGCGTTCAGCATTGCCTGCGATTCATATTGATTTACTTTACAACCAAGGGTAATAGCACATACTTTCATTTGTACACCTTTAATAAATATTATATATTTTGTTTTCCAAATGATGAAAAACTATAGTGAGAATTCACATTGACCGTGTTCCGAAAATAAGGTATATTTGTTAGAGATAAATGAAACATGGAGGTTACCTGTGATGTACACGACTTCGATTATCCTGTCAAGCATTGAAGCGGTAAAGAAATTTGTCACTATGACAAACAGTTACGACTTCCCGATTAACCTTGCCACTGACAAATATAAGATCGATGCGAAATCCATTATGGGGATTTTCAGTCTGGATTTGTCCAAGCCTCTTAAGATTGAAGTAGACAGCGACGGGGCGGACGAATTTATTAAACAGCTCCAACAGTTTCAGCTCGAAAAAGTAGCCACAAAAGTGTGACTCCGACAGCCCGGCCATTGGCCAGGCTGTTTTTTTAAAATTCTTCGTATTTTTCGGCCAGAGCGCTCCACCGTGCAACCAAATCCTCGTTTTCATGTTTCATTTTATCAATTTTCTCCGTGATTTCCATGGCGGCCTGATAATCACTTGCCGTTTCCGGCTCCTGCAGTTGAGTTTCCAGCTTACTAATTTCCGATTCCGATTCATTGATCCGCACTTCAAGACGCCTGAGTTCCGCTTTCTCTTTTCGGGTAGCGGCCTCGCGTTCTTTTTTTTGTGCATATTCCAGATTTTTGGCCGGCTTTTCCGCTTTCTCCGCTGTGTTTTCCTTTATTTTTTCAAGATAGGCGTCATAATTTCCGTCGAATGCCCGTGCTCCGTCCGGACTAAGCGCATAAATGCGGTCTGCAATCTTATTGATCAGGTAGCGGTCGTGCGAAACGATCAGGAGCGTCCCCTCATATTGCCTCAGGGCGTTTTCCAGCGCTTCGCAGGACTGAATATCGAGATGGTTTGTCGGTTCATCCAGCAGAAGAAAATTGTTTTTGGAAAGCATCAGCCGCAGAAGCAGCACGCGGGCCCTTTCGCCGCCGCTCAGGGCGGAAACGGCCTTGAATACCTC
>JAEWRF010000222.1 GCA_023460155.1 Bacillota bacterium
ATGTTTTCCGCTGCGGTAAACCAGGGCAGCAGCCGATCCTCCTGAAACACAACGGCGGCTTTCCTGCCTTCCAGGCCGACAATCCGGCCGGAATCAAGGGTCTCCACCCCGGCAAGGCAGGAAAAGAGCGTTGTTTTACCGCATCCGGAGGGACCGATCAGGCATATGTTCCCGTGATCAGGAAACTGAGCGGAAAAGCAATCCAGCACTTTCCGGCTGCCCCAGATTTTGGATGCGTTCTGTATTTCCAGCATTAGCCACCTCATTTCAGCCCGGCTGAGGCGGTATTCCGGCTGGAGCGCTTCATCAGACGCAATATGATGCGCTCCAGAAGAACGCTCAGCAGAATTACGACCGCCGTCCAGGCAAACAGGCTTTCCGTATCCAGGTAAATTTTCGCGTCGTTGATATAGCCTCCGATGGAAAACGGAAGGCTCGAGAGAACCTCGGCCGCCACGCCCGCCTTCCAGGAAAGGCCCATTCCTGCCGCACAGGCCGCCGTAAAGTACGGTTTTACAGACGGAAAATAAACCAGCCGGATGGTTTTCCGCCCACCGAACCGGAAGACCTCCGCCATTTGCAGCAGTCCGCCGTCCGTTTTGCGAATCCCCTCCGAAATATTTTCCCAGACGATCGGCAGAACAACGACCACCGTGGCAAAGACGGGCACCCATGCGGACCGGATCCACACAAGGGCAAGGATAATAAAGGAAGCAACCGGCGTTGCCCGCATTACGCTGACCGCGGGGCGCAACAAAAGCCGGGCCGCGGCAAAGCGCGTGGTCAGCAGCGCGAAAAGCGCCCCGAACACGACGCCCGCGAAAAAGCCGGCGGTTATGCGCAGAACGGAAAAAGCGACCGTAAACCAAAAAGGCCCCGTCCCGGCAAGCCGGAAAAGTCTTGTGAGCGTCCCGGCCGGAGAAGGCATCAGGATCTCCTGTCCCGTTCTCCAATAAAGAGCCTGCCAGACGGTCAGCCAGAAACCGACCGCCAAAAGGGTTTGCACGGGCCGCGGAACAGCAATTTTATTTCTGATAGTAGAAAGCATCGTCCGGCAGCTTCCCTCCAACGGATTTCGGGTCGGCAGCGGCAAGAATCTTCAGGAATCCAGAGGTTTTTGCCTTCATCTCTTCGCCGTCCAGATAAACAATGCTGCAGTTTGGAATTGCTTTCTGAGCAACCTTTTGATCCATGACGCCGTACTTGCCGGAAAGTTCTGCCGCTTTTGCAGTATTAGCGTTTGTATACTCCGCCGAGGCTTTCGCTTCGTCCAGAAAGGAAGCCAGCGCTGCTTTGTTCTTATCGGCAAACTCGGAGCGGACGACCAGGCAGCCCATGGTAAGAACGCTGGAGTCGCCGGCCGCTTTCTTCCATTCCTCCGTAAGGTTCAGGGCGATCCGAACGTTTTTGTTCCTCATGAGCACCTGCGTGACAAACGGCTCCGGCAAAACCGCAGTTTTAACCTTGCCCGCGATCATTTCCGCCGCGAGGGCGGCATGCTCCGCACGGTATTCGACCGCGACGTCTTTCCCCGCAGTCAGTCCGTTTTTCGAGAGGATATAATTCAGGGCGTATTCCGGAGTGGCGCCTTTTCCGGAGGCGGCCACAGTCTTGCCTTTGAGATCGGCTATGCTTTTGATGCTGCTTCCGTTTTCCAGCACATAAAGAACGCCGAGGGTGGTCACCGAGGCGAGGCGGATTTTTCCGTTTGTCTTCGCGTAAAGAACCGCCGCGAGGTTAGTGGGAACCGCGGCGACATCTGCCTCCCCCTTCACCAGCTTTGCCGTCACTTCATCCGGGGAATTAAAGAGGGAAAAGGTTTCTTTTTCAGCCGTTTTTCCGGCCGCGCTGTCATCCATCAGCTTACCCATGCTGAGTCCGGTTGGCCCCTTCAGAGCGGCCACGCGGATCTCGGCTTTTTCCGCCGGAGCGGAGGACGATGCGGTCTGAGCGGAGGAAGCGGACTCGGACGAAGCGGTCCCCGAGGAAGAAGGCGACGGCTGTCCGCACCCTGTGAAGGATATCACCATCAAAATAGAAACCACTGCCGAAAAAATTTTCTTTTTTAAACTCATGTTTACCTCTCCTATTCGCTTTTCAAGCGGTACATTAATAATCTCCTGCGCGCAGCCGTTCTTCGTCAATGATCTCAACCGTTTTTCCATCACGGCGGACCAGCCCTTTCTGCACAAGGACGTCAAAAACCCGATAAAGCGACGCACGCCCAATCCCGAGGGTATCGGAAAGGCGGGTCATGGAATACGGCAGACTGAAAATTTTCTTTTCCCCGTTCAGCGCGGCGCAGGAAAGCAAAAACTCTGCAAGCCGCCGCTCCGCCCTTCCTCCGGTAAAATGGTCGATACAGGAATTCAGGAAGCAAATCCGCCCGGAAAGAAAGCCGATATAGTTTTCCGCGGCAAGAGGCTGCCTCATGAAAAAATCATGCAGCAGTTTTTGGGAAAGGAACAGCACACGGCTCTGCTTTACGGCTACAATTTCCGAAACATAGGCTTCGCTGCCGTTGAAAAGACCCGCCACACCGAAAATTCCTCCGCAGCAAAAAGTGTTTAAAACCAGGGGTAAATCACCCGGAGCGGCCTTCACCGCCTTCAGTTCGCCCGTGAGCACCAGCCCCATACACTTCAGAAAAGTGCTTCGCGTATAGATTTTTTCTTCCGCCTGAAACTGAGCGCAAAAGCATTCCGGACTTTGAAAAATCTCTCCGGCACAGCTTTTCTCCAGCGATCGAAAAAGGAACGTGCGGGAAAGCAGTTCCTGATACCTCACTGATTTTTTTATCTCTTTCATAATACCCTCAAAATTGTATCATTTGGGACACAACAATAATCATTATAGGAAACAGCGTGCAAAATGTCAAGGAAAGATAGGCATAAAAAAGGCGCCGGCAAAACCGGCGCCTAAAAAATGTACAGATTCAGTCTTCCGTATCCTGAGTAAGCGAAGAGTCGGCGGAGCCCTCTTCGTCAAAATCGAACTCAAGGGTCTCGCCGCAGTTCGGACATTCCATCTGGCCGTTTTGAATAATATCCTCCGAAAGGCACACGGTCTCATGGCAGTTCGGGCACGTCACCTCATAGCAGCACTCGCACTCGTCGTCATCGTCGGAATCTTCCTCGTCGTCTTCGCTGTCTTCGCCGTCGTCGTAGAAATCATCCTCGAGAGAACCGAGGTCTTCGTCAACTGCGTCGAGCTGATCGGCCATATCGTTGACGTTGTCTTCCAGTTCGGACATGGACAGCGCAATATCATCCAGAAGATCGATAATCGCGTTCAGAACTTTTACTTCCTTTTTGTTTTCATCCAGTTCAAGGCCTTCCGCAAGCCCGCGGATGTAGGAAACCCGTTCCGTATTTTTCATGACAGTGCCTCCCTTTTCTATTTTATTACCGTTGGATATTATCCGTTAGGCGCGCTCCATATATTCACCCGTACGGGTGTCAATCCGGATTTTTTCGCCTTCATTGATAAACAGGGGGACTTTAATCTCCGCTCCGGTTTCCACGGTAGCCGGTTTTGTCGCGTTGGTAGCCGTATCGCCCTTGAAGCCCGGATCCGTCTTGGTGATTACGAGCTCCACGAAATTCGGCGGCTCAACCCCGAAAACGTTGCCTTTGTAGGAAAGGATTTTGCAGTCCATATTTTCCTTGACAAATTTAAAGTTGTCGCCCAACACGCCCTTGCTGATCGGAATCTGTTCAAAGGACTCGGGATCCATAAAATAGAAGAGATCCCCGTCGCTGTAAAGGTACTGCATATCCTTGCGCTCAATGAACGCGGTCGGGAATTTATCGTTAGGGTTGAAGGTCCGCTCAACAACTGCCCCGGTTATCACGTTGCGGATTTTTGTGCGGACAAACGCCGCGCCCTTGCCCGGTTTCACGTGCTGGAATTCGATAATCGAAAACACGCTTCCGTCCATCTCAAATGTGGCGCCGTTCCTGAAATCACCTGCTGATATCATTGGTTTTAATCCTCCGTTTACTTTTTCCTTATCTATTAGTTTATAATATTCTTCGCTCTTTTTCAAGCGAAATTTCTTAAAATCAGAGTTCTGGTCCGCCTACATCAGGTCTTTCAGAGCGGCGAGGGCAAGAAAATAGCTTGTCTTCCCGAACCCCGAAATCTGGCCGGCGCAAACCGGCGCGATGACGCTTTTGTGGCGAAATTCTTCCCGGGCGTAGATATTGCTCATATGCACCTCCACAAAGGGGATGCGCACGCAGGCAATCGCGTCGCGGAGCGCATAGCTGTAATGGGTCAGGGCGCCCGCGTTAATGATCACTCCGTCGAACGTCTCACGGGACGCATGGATCCGGTCAACCAGATCCCCCTCGTGGTTGGACTGATATACTTCACATTCGTAACCGAGCCGTCCCGCGTTTTCCACGATCTGGGTCTGAATACTTTCCGAGGTCTCATCCCCGTAGACGCCCTTTTCGCGGATTCCGACCATGTTCAGGTTCGGACCAAGCAGAACAAGCACTCTTTTTTTGCCCATGGCAACCACCCTTTATTTTGACAGAAAATTTTTCCCTAATCCGGATTTTTCAATTCTTCTGCGGATCGGCCGTTCCAGAGCGCGACGGACCACGAAGGAGAAGGAACTTTCCTCCTCAACAGGATTCAGTAATACGGATTTGACCCGCGCAAGATTCGCCCCGAAAACGTCCGTAAAGATCTGATCGCCCACCGTAACCGCCTGACTGCGTTTTACTCCCAACCGGTGAATCGCCCGCAGATAGGCAAGCGGGAACGGCTTCACGGAAAGCGAAAGGAACGGCAGCCCGTACCGGGCCGCAAAAGGCGCCACCCGTTTTTCAAAATTGTTGGACATAATTATGACCTGAATGCCGGCGGCGCGGATTCTGCCCGCCCATTCAATCGTTCCGGGAAACGGAACCTGAGAGCCGTGCAAAGCCAGAGTATTGTCGACATCCAGCAGAAGCGCACTCCCGCCCATTCTGTAAATGAGTTCCGGAGTAATATCCGTCACCTTTTCAACAGCAGCAGTAGGCAGGAACAATGCCAAAGGAACACCTCCAACGGTTTAAAAAAACCATTTCACGTTTAAAAAAGCGGGCAATATGCCCGCTTTTTCTCATGCTATTTGCAAACCGCAAAAATCAATCACTTAAACTTACGCTTGCGCGCCGCCTCAGATTT
>JAEWRF010000223.1 GCA_023460155.1 Bacillota bacterium
GAATCAATCTGCCGCATCAGCGCGTCGCGGTCCTTTTCGCAGACCATGGAAAGGAAGCTGTCATGGAAGCGTTCCCGGATCTCCTCCCGCGTATACCCCGAAATGCGGCAGTAGCCGTCGCTGACCAGGCCCAGCGTCAGGTGTTCGTCCAGACGGCAGCGCAGAACACCCCCCGGCACGTTCGCGGTCAGCGCCTCCAGTTCCTCCATCTGCTCCAGCGCAAGGCGGCGTGACCGACGCTCCATGGTGATTTCCTGAATCAGGCCGCAGAAAAATTCGGCGCCGTTCTCTCCTCTGGAGATCGAAACCCTGAATTCCGCCCACAGATGGTGCCCGCTTTTTCGGTTCAGCTTCAGTTCAAGCCGCACGTAACCCTTTTCCGCAATTCCCTCTGCCACCCCGTTCCAGTCGACGGGCGGCTCGTTTTGCAGGGGGCTGGATTCCCCCTCCCCCAGCAGAGTCTTTAGTTCGCCTTTTTCATAGCCGAGCATCCGGTAAAACGGGTCGCCGGCATAGACAATCGTCAAACATTCGTCCTTCCTTAAGCAGAGGAAACACAAACCGAGTGCTTCGATCGAACGTTCTGCCGCAGGAAGCCCAATTTCAAGATCAGCCATGGGCCGCTTCCCTTCCTATCATAAAACAGGATGCGC
Source organism: Bacillota bacterium (assembly GCA_023460155.1). GTDB lineage: Bacteria > Bacillota > Clostridia > Oscillospirales > Acutalibacteraceae > Caproicibacter. The sequence goes on from JAEWRF010000223.1 coordinate 654, forward strand.
TGATTCTGTGAACCCACAATATTGGGATGTTGGTAATAAATAAAAACAATTGCTTAATTATATTATAGTAGCAATATCTTCCTGTTTTTTCAAGATTATTCCGAAATTATTTTCGCTTTTGGAATGTCTCCGGCGGGGATTCCGGACGGCATTTTTTAAGGCGGAACGCTCCCGCCCGGATCCCCGCTCCGGTTTTCCCGAAAGATTGATGCTTGACATCGCCGCAAAGCTGTATTATGATACAGAAAAGGCAATGAGCAGGAGGTCCGACATGAAGTTTTCCGTTAGTGCACGATTTATTGATAACAGCTACCCCCGCTATTATTATGGCGCAGGGGCTGTTTTTGCGTGCCAGAAAACTGATTGTGGGCTTTCGCTGATACGCGGATCCGGAAAGAGCCGTTAGCGCTGACGGCTGTTTTCCCAAAAACGCGGATACGAGGACGGAGCTGGCAACAGTTCCCGTCCTTTTTTTATTGCCCGAATGAAAAGTTACGGAGGAAACGACATGATTATCGTATTAAAATCCGGCTGCTCTCCGGAGCGGATAGAGGAATTCTCCCACTTCCTGGAACAGGAGCACAACATCCGGGTCAACACCTGGGTCGGCACCCAGAACACCGTACTCGGTCTTCTCGGCGACACCTCTTCCATTGATATCGACTGGATCGCCGCGCAGGATTTCGTGGAAAGCGTCAAACGGGTTCAGGAACCCTACAAGAAGGCGAACCGGAAATTCCACCCGGGCAACACGGTCGTCACCCTGCCCGGCGGGCAGGAAATCGGCGGCGGGGAGCTCGCGCTGATCGCCGGTCCCTGCTCGGTGGAAACCCACGATCAGATCTGCGGGGTTGCGCGCAGGGTAAAAGCCGCCGGAGCACAGTTCCTTCGCGGCGGCGCGTTTAAGCCCCGCACTTCCCCCTATTCGTTCCAGGGGCTGAAAGCGGAGGGGCTTGACCTGCTGGCACAGGCGAAGGAGGAAACCGGCCTGCCGATCGTCACAGAGATCATGGGGGAAAAATACATTGATCTCTTCCTGGAAAAGGGCGTCGACATCATTCAGGTCGGGGCGCGGAACATGCAGAACTTCGACCTTCTCAAGGCGCTGGGAAAAATCGACAAGCCGATTCTTCTCAAGCGCGGTCTTTCGAACACGATTGAGGAGCTTCTGATGAGCGCGGAATACATCATGGCCGGCGGAAACGAGCAGGTGATCCTGTGCGAGCGCGGCATCCGCACCTTTGAGCCCTACACCCGCAACACGCTGGATATTTCCGCCATTCCGATTCTGAAGCATCACTCCCATCTGCCGGTCATCGTAGACCCGAGCCATGCCTCCGGCATCGCGTGGCTGGTGGAGCCGCTGGCGCTTGCCGCCGTCGCGGCGGGGGCGGACGGCCTGATCATCGAGGTACACAACGATCCCTCGAAGGCTCTCTCCGACGGAGCGCAGTCCCTGACCCCCGACCAGTTCGACCGCGTTTCTTCACACATCCGCTCTGCGAAAGCCGCTTTTTCGGAAATTCAGGACTGAGAAGGTTTCCCACCGCTCCGATGGTGTCCTTTTCCCTTTTCTGTTATAATAATGGCAGAAGCCGAAAGAAAAATAGCGTCGAATGCCGGGAGGAAATTGCCATGAATCAAAAAATTGTGATTGTCGGTCTGGGACTGATCGGCGGGAGCCTTGCGCGGGCGTTCCGAAAATACACCGACTGCGCCGTCGCCGGTTTTGACCGGGATCCGGCGGTGCTGGAAGCCGCCCTCGCCTGCGGGGCGATAGAGGCCGCCGGTACGGAGGAAGAACTCCGGAAAGCCGACCTTCTGTTCCTCTGCCTCTATCCCCGCGCGGCAATCGCCTTTGTGGAGGAGCATCTTGGGTCAATCCGCCCCGGCTGCATTGTCACCGATACCTGCGGCGTCAAGTGCGCCGTCGCGCCGCGGCTCGCGGCGCTCGCGCGGGAACACGGGCTCGTTTACGTCGGCGGGCACCCGATGGCGGGCCGGGAAAAATCCGGTTTTGGAGCCGGGGACGCCGACCTGTTTCAGGGGGCGAGCTACCTTCTCACTCCCTGCGGTGCTCCGCGGGAGGCGGTGGAAACCATGAAGGAGGCCACGCTCGCGCTCGGGTGCTCCGGCACGGTGGAAACCACCCCGGAAGAGCACGACCGGATGATCGCGTTCACCAGCCAGATTCCTCACGTGCTCGCGAGCGCGTATGTGAAAAGTCCCTGCTGCCCGAAGCACAAGGGCTTTTCCGCCGGCAGCTACCGCGACGTCTCCCGCGTGGCGAGCATCAACGAAACCATGTGGGCGGAGCTGTTCCTCGAAAACCGCTCCGCTCTGCTGGAGGAGCTGGACGGACTGCTTACCCGCACCACGGAGCTTCGGGACGCCATCGGCCGGAACGATGAGGAGGGCCTGCGCGCGCTCCTGCGCGAAAGCCGCCTGATCAAGGAAAAGTTAGGAGAATAAAGTTATGGAACTTACCGTTCACACCTCCGCCCCGTACCGGATCCGAATCGAGCGGAGCTGCCTCGGGCAAATCGGTCCGCTCGCCGCCGAACTGTTCAAGCCGGGCAGCCGCGCCGTCGTCGTCTGCGATTCGAACGTCCGCCCCCTGTACGCGGAGACCGCCGCCGCGTCCCTCCGCGGAGCGGGTTTCACCGCCGGCATCTTTGAATTTCTGGCAGGGGAAGCGAGCAAGCGCCTTTCCGTCATCGAAGCAATGTATGCCTCCTTTGCAAAAAACGGGCTGACCCGCAGCGACTTTGTCGTCGCGCTCGGCGGCGGCGTCACCGGGGATATGGCGGGCTTTGCCGCCGCCACCTGGCTGCGCGGCATCAAGTTCATCCAGATTCCCACGACGCTGCTCTCCCAGATTGATTCCTCCATCGGCGGCAAAACGGGCGTCGATCTGCCGCAGGGGAAGAACCTCGTCGGCGCGTTCCATCAGCCCTCGCTGGTGCTCATCGACCCGGACACACTCTCCACCCTGCCTGCGCGGTACTTCTCCGACGGCATGGGCGAAGCCGTCAAGCACGGGTGCATCAAAAGCCGGGAACTTTTCGACCTCATTAAAGAAACGGACGTGCGCGGAAATCTGGAAACAATGATCCTGAAAAATCTGGAGATCAAGCGGAGCGCCGTCGAACAGGATGAATTCGACAACGGCGAACGCATGCTGCTCAACTTCGGCCACACGTTCGGCCACGCCCTTGAAAAGCTGCACGGCTACACCGGGCTTTCCCATGGAGAGGCGGTCGGCATCGGCATGGTGATGATGGCGAAATGCGGCGAAAAAGTCGGGCTGACCCAGCCCGGCACGGCGGACGAAATCGCCTCGGTTCTGAAAAAGTACGGCCTGCCCGTCTGGGACAACGCGGACCCCGCCGAAATTGCGGAGACCGCCATGCTGGATAAAAAGGCCCGCGGCGGCACCATCAGCCTCGTTATGCTTCGGAGCATTGGCGACAGCTTCCTATATAAAGTGGACCGGGCGCAGTTGGATGCTCTGATGGAGGCTCTGCGATGAGCCGCGTTCTCCTTTCTCCCTCCGCTCTGAACGGGCGGGTACGGGTGCCCGTTTCGAAAAGCGCAGCGCACCGCGCGCTGATCTGTTCCGCGCTTGCGCACTCTGCGGAGGAGCTTCTCCCGCCCGACGAACCGCTGAGCGAAGATCTCAGCGCAACCCGAAGCGCTCTGGAAACCCTGATCCGCGCGGAAAAAAGCGGCAAAGCCACCGAAATCGACTGCGGCGAATCCGGCTCGACGCTCCGGTTTCTGATTCCCGTCGCGGCGGCGCTCGGGCTCAGCGCCCGCTTCACCGGCAGTGGCCGCCTTCCGGAGCGCCCGCTCGGCGTGTATCTTTCGTGTCTGCCGGAGCACGGCGTTTTCTGCGAATCGGCTGGAGGGCTGCCGCTGAGCATTTCGGGTCGGTTAACGTCCGGCGTCTATTCCCTGCCAGGGAATGTCAGTTCCCAATTCATCACCGGCCTTCTGCTCGCCCTCCCGCTCCTCGGCGGGGACAGCCGCATCGAACTGACTTCGCCGCTCGAATCTGCGGGTTACGTGGACATGACCGTCCAGATTCTGAAGGAGTTTGGCGTTTCCGTTCAAACGGAGTCAAACGGCTGGTCGGTGCCCGGGGGGCAGACTTACAGGGCCCGGCCCGGCTTTGCCGTAGAGCGGGACTGGTCGCAGGCGGCGTTCTTTCTCGAAGCCGCCGCGCTCGGCGGAACCCTGGAGCTGGAAGGCCTGAACCCGCGTTCCTGTCAGGGGGACCGCGCCGCGGAAGCGCTTTTCCGGAAGCTCGGCGCCGAAATCGTCTGGAAAAACGGCGTTCTGTCTGCCGGCCCGGATTTGAAATTCCGAAACGAAAAGCCGGAGGAACTTCGCATCGACGCCTCGCAGATTCCCGATCTGGTGCCCGCGCTCGCGGCGGCGGCGGCGCTTTTTGCGGGACACCGCACGGTGATTGAAAACGCGGCGCGCCTGCGCCTCAAGGAGAGCGACCGGCTCGCCGCCATGGCGGAGGGGCTTTCCCGCCTCGGCGCGAAAATCCGGGAGCTGCCGGACGGTCTCGTGATCGATGGCGCCGAATTTTTAACCGGCGGTGCGGTGAACGGTTATAACGACCACCGTGTCGTGATGGCGCTGGCCGTCGCCGCGCGGAAAGCCCGCGGGGAAATTGAAATCTCCGACGCCGAAAGCATCCGGAAAAGCTATCCGGGGTTTTTCGAAGACTACAGAAAATTAGGGGGAATCGTGCATGAACTGGGGAAATAAAATTCGACTGACCGTCTTCGGCGAAAGCCACGGTCCCGCAATCGGCGCAGTGCTGGACGGCCTGCCCGCCGGGGAAGAGCTCGACTCCGCGGGAATCGCCGCGCAGATGGCCCGCCGCGCTCCGGGGCAGGACCCGACCGCCACGCAGCGGAAGGAAAGCGACGCTCCGCGCGTTTTAAGCGGCCTTCTCGATGGGAAAACCACCGGCGCGCCGCTGTGCGCGGTGATTGAAAACACCAGCCAGCACTCGCAGGACTACGAAAATCTGATGTGTGTGCCGCGCCCCGGCCACGCCGATTACACCGCCTTTCTGCGCTACCAGGGCTTCAACGACGTGCGCGGCGGCGGGCATTTTTCGGGCCGGCTGACCGCCCCGCTCGTCTTCGCGGGCGCCGTCTGCCGCCAGATTCTTCGGCGGCGCGGCATCCGGATCGGCGCGCACGTGCTTTCCATCCACGGCGTTTCGGACACGCCGTTCGACCCCGTTTTGATCCCGGATTCCCTTCTCAAAGACCTTTCCTCCCGCTATTTCCCTACCCTGAGTGAAAAGGCACAGGAGGAAATGCGCGCGGAGATTGAAAAGGCCCGGATGAACCTCGACAGCGTAGGCGGCGTGGTGGAATGCGCCGTCACCGGTGTGCCGGGCGGCTACGGCGGACCGCTGACGGAGGGCGTGGAATCCTCCCTCTCCTCCCTGCTGTTCGGCATCCCGGCCTGTAAGGGCGTGGAATTCGGCGCTGGCTTCGCGGCGGCGAATCTTTTCGGCAGTGAAAACAACGACCCGCTTTTTCTCGACGGCGACGGAGAAATCCGGACGAAAACCAATCAGGCGGGCGGCATTCTCGGCGGGATCACCAACGGCATGCCGATCGTGTTCCGCGCGGCGTTCAAGCCGACGCCCTCCATCGGAAAAGAGCAGGAAAGCGTCGATCTTCTCACCCGCACCGACGCGAAGCTCACCGTAAAAGGTCGGCATGACCCCTGCATCGTACCTCGCGCCGTTCCGGTAGTGGAAGCCGCGGCGGCCGTCGCGCTGCTGGACCTGCTGGCGTAACCGCCAAACAAAAATGGAAAAATAGGAAAAGGGGCAGAGTCAATGGCACTGGAGGATATACGGAAAGACATCGATGAAATCGACGGGCAGCTTCTCGCGCTTTTTCTGCGCAGAATGGACTGCGCGCGCCGCGTCGCCGAAGCGAAAAAAGGAAGCGGCACGCCCGTCTATAATGAAAAGCGGGAGCGGGAAATTCTGGATTCGGTCTCAGAAAAGGCCGGAGAGTTCGGCGGCGACGCGCGCCTGCTGTTCTCCGACTTGATGGCGATCAGCCGCGCGGAGCAGCACCGCCTGCTCGGGGGCGGCGAACCGCTCCGCCGGTCGGTGCTGGAAGCCGAAACCGAACTGGAATCCCCCAAAAAGGTCGCCTGCCTCGGGCAGAAGGGCTCCTATTCCCACGAAGCGCTTCTCCGCCTTTATCCGGGCGCTGAGCCGCTGTTCTTCCCGGATTTTGCTTCGATCTTCGAGGCCGTACAGAGCGGAAACGCCGACCTCGGCGTCGCTCCCGTGGAAAATTCCCTCGCGGGCTCGGTGGCGGAGGTGTACGACCTCATTCTGAAATACCGCTTTTCCATCGTGCAGGCGCTCAGCCTGCCCATATGGCACTGCCTCGCCTCCTCGGAAACCGATCTCTCCAATATAAAAGTCGTGTATTCGCAGCCGCAGGCGCTGAGCCAGTGCTCCGAATTTCTGAAGGCGCATTCCCTTTACACGGAGCCCTTTTCCAGCACGGCGGAAGCCGCCCTGGAGGCGCGGAAGCCCGGCGTCGCGGCGGTGTGCTCCCACCCCGCCGCGGCGGAATGCGGCCTGCATGTGCTGGCGGACGGGATTCAGAACAATTCCGCCAACCGCACCCGCTTCATCGCGGTGAGCCGCAGGCTCGTGCTTCCGGAAAATGCCCAGAAGATCAGCCTGTGCTTCTCCGTTCCGCACCGCACCGGCACGCTCTCCTCGGTTCTCTCCCGTTTCTCAGCCGCGGGCCTGAACCTGACCAAGATCGAATCCCGCCCGATCCCCGGGAAGAACTTCGAGTACGATTTTTACCTCGACTTCACGGGAAACATCCGCGAGGCACACACGCTCGGCCTCCTGTGCGCCCTGCATGACGAGCTGCCGCGGTTCTCCTTTCTCGGCAATTACGCGGAGGAAGAATAACTCCCGCCACACGACGGACAGGCCGCCGAACGCCGCTCCATGCGGTTGTTCGGCGGCCTGTCCTTTTTATAGGGATCGGCTATTTTAATTTCGTCATTTTGTGGATCAGCGCGATCATCCCGCCGAACATGGCAAACATGGCGGCCGGCAGGAACCACGCTCCGAGGCCGTGGGAGAGGCCCTTCGCCCCTTCAATCGTCTGCCACTGCAGATAAAAGTAGATTGCAAGCACAACAAGCTTCATCCACTCGATCATCAGGCGGCCGGCCCGATACTGGCCCGGGGCGTTCTTTTCGGTGATTTCCACCGGATAGTTGTAAATCCAGGGAACCCGCTCCAAAGCGGTCAGCCCCGCATAAAAAACAGCCGACAGAACCGGCAGAAGAAGAAGCGAGTCCTTTCCGCCCCACCCGTCCGGACTTCCGTCAAAACCGAAATGAGTGGGAATTCTCGCGGGGAGGGCGCCCATCGAAGAAACGGTCAGGGCAGCAGTCGCAAGAAGCAGGAAAACGGCCCCCGCCTGAAGCAGCTTCTCCGGTGCGGTATAGGGCAGTTTGATTTTAGGCCTCTGCATGAGAAACAGTCCTTTCTCAGTCCCCCGGTAAAGTCATGCGGCTTTCGACGGCGGTATTATCAGCGGCGGCGCAGCCGGGCGCGCTCCTGAAGCAGCGAGCGGATGTGCTGAAGCGAATCCCGGTCCCGGACGGACTGCATGGTCGGGAAGGCGCGGAGCAGACGGCGCTGCATCAGATGGAAGCCGGATTCCAGCCGCTCCTTGCGCTCGTAAAGGGCATGCAGGCGGAGCTTTGCGCTTTCATCCAGACGCTCGGCGAGCGTTTCCTGCAAAACCTCCAGCTTTTCCACACCGGCGCTGTGCGCTTTCTCCCGGAGTTCGTCCAGAATCAACTGGAGCTCGTCCAGCCTTCCGCGCATCTGCGCGGCGCCGACAGAGGCAAGGGTCGCGTCCGCGAGGAAATACACAAGAATCCCGCCGGAAAGGAAGGGAAGCACCCGGCCCGGAATACGCCCGATCAGCTGCTGCAGCGCGGGCTGCATCCACCGCACGCCGATGACGCTCATCATCCCGAACAGAAGGGAATTCTGCAGGCAGACCCGGCCCTGAAAATTAAACCTGTTTTGGGAATAATCCCAGTATTTGGCGTGAAACAGCTTCTCCAGCGCGACCCCCGTGCCGTATTCCAGCGCGCTGGTCAGCAGGGCCGAAACGGCGAACAGCAGGAAAATGTGATCCCGCAGCGGCATCAGAGCCCCGACGACCAGCAGCCCTCCGAAGCCGTACACCGGGCAGAACGGACCGGTCAGGAAGCCGCGGTTGATCGGATGCCCAGCCGGAACGGAGCAGTAAATGCTTTCGCAGAACCAGCCGATGAAGCTGTATGCGGTAAAAAGCAAAACCAGCGACCAGAAGCTTCCCATTGCCATTCCCCTCCGGAACCGGCCCGTCCCTCTTTTCCGGAGGATGCGGCTCCCGTAATGTTTACGTTCAGTTTAGCGGAATGCGCTGATTTTGTCAAATGAAAAACCCGAGCGCTTTTTTCAGGGCGGCAAGCAGATAATAGAGCAGACACCCCGACACCGCAGGGAACAGAATCCAGCCGATAATGTCGACCTTCAGGCGGGCCGTTTTCAGGAGGCGGTTGATGCTCAGCGAGGCGTTGTAGATTTCGCTGAAAAACAGAACGGCAATGTACGCGCGGATGCCGAACATCGGCAGCAGCAGCCAGATAAGAAATACCCGGATGCAGGAATCGCTGAAATTGTACTTGAGGGAATACATCTGCTGGTCGAGTCCCTTGAGCATATTGTCCACCACGTTGTCGAGGTACATCAGCGGGGCAAGCGGAGCCATGATGCGCAGGATATTGCTGGCCTGAGCATCCCCGAAGAACGCGCTTCCGAGCTCCTCTGCGAAAATGAGGAACACCGCCGAGGTCAGGAAACCGAACATCAGCGTAAAACGAAACGCTCGTTCCGCGTTCCGCTCCACGTTTTCCCGTTTTCCACTGGCGCTGTCCTCCGCGATTTCCGGAATTAACAGCATGGCGACCGAACTGATAAACGACATCGGAAAAAACAGGATCGGCATCACCATGCCCTGCATTACGCCGTACTGAGCGAGCGCATCCGCACCGCCCGCCCCGTACTTTTTCAGTCCGACCGGGATGAGCACGTTCTCCGCGCTGAACAGCGCGCTGCGCAGGAACGAACCGGCCAGCATTGGCGCGGCGATGTGAACGACGCTTTGCATCGTTCCCTCCCCGTTCCGGCAGGGCAGACCGCGCCGCCGCACATAAAGCAGGAACGCCGGTACAATATAGATCAGCGAGGCAATCTCCCCGAGGGTGGAGGCGAGCATCAGGGCGTCGAGCGGCGGAAGCGGCGAGTACGAAAGCAGCAGAATGGAGACGCCGATGGTGACCGCCTGTTCCCAGAATTCCCCGAGCACCGGCACCAGTGTGTTTCGGTTCGCAAAAAAATATCCCTTCAGGCAGGCGCAGGCGGCCAGAAACGGCAGTCCCGGAGCCAGCAGTTTCAGCGGCACTGCCGCGGCCGTGGTTCCGATAAATCGCTCCGCCGCGAAATCCGCGCCGAAAAACAGAACTCCCGCCGCGAGAAAACTCAGCGAGAGCGCAAGCCTGAGGCAGCTCAGCACACAGCTTTTCGAACCCCGCCCCTCCGCAACCAGCCGTGTGACCGCGAGACCGATGCCGGAAGTACAGGCCGTGATGCCGAGGGCGAAGATGGAAAAAATCAGCTGGTAAAGCCCCATGCCGCTCGCGCCGATCCTTCCGGTAATATAGGCGCGGAACCACAGCCCCGTGAACCGCAGAACGACGGAACCGACGGTCAGCAGCGCGGCATTCCGGAAAAAAGCGCGTTTTCTGTTCATCTGCCAACACCCTTGCTTTTCCATGTTATTCAAGTGTATTCGCAGGCAGGCGAAAATAAGTCTGTATTTTTTCCGGGCAATTCGTTATAATGGGAACAAAGCGAAAAAACGGAGGACTACCATGGACTGGACGGAAGTTAAAATTACGGTTGACGCAAAGGACGCGGAAAGCGCGGAAAACATCGCGCAGATGACGGTGCCGTATGGCATTTACATCGAAGACTATTCCCACCTGAACGAAGAGGTGGAGGAAATTGCGCACATCGATCTCATTGATGAGGAACTGCTGAGCAAGGACCGCACCAAAACGATCGTGCACGTATACATCAGCCCGGAGGAAAGCCCGGCCGAGGCGATCGCGTTCCTGAACGAACGGTACGCCGCGGCGGGAATCCGTTCCCGGATCGAGACCGCCCCCTGTGTGCAGGAGGACTGGATCAACAACTGGAAAAAGTATTTTCACCCCATTCCGGTGGGGCAGAAACTGCTGATCCGCCCCACGTGGGAAGAAGCGGAGAATCCGGGAGGCCGCCTGATTCTGCATCTGGAGCCCGGCATCGCGTTCGGCACCGGCACGCATGAGACCACGCGTCTGTGCATGGAATTCCTCGAGGAGTACGTCCGCCCCGGCAGCGAGCTCCTCGACGTCGGCTGCGGTAGCGGCATTCTTTCGGTGGCGGGGCTTCTGCTCGGCGCGGAGAACGCCGTCGGCGTCGACATCGACCCGCTCGCGGTGAAGACCGCCGTGCAGAACGCGGAGCGAAACGGGGTCGGCGACAGCTTTACCGGCATCTGCGGCAGCCTCACCGAGCAGGTCGTCGGTAAATTCGACGTCGTTGCGGCCAATATCGTCGCAGACGTGGTCATCGAGCTGACCGGAGAAATCGAACGCTTCCTCGCCCCCGGCGCCGTTTTCCTGATGAGCGGCATCATCGACGAGCGGGAAGACGACGTGCTTGCGGCGCTGGAACGGAAATTCCGGGTTGTCGGCCGGAAAGAGGAAAAGGGCTGGGTCGCGCTTGCCGCGACATTGAAATAACGCCCACTGGGGGAATTGAGATGGAAACTGAAATCCGGTACGCCGGATTTGCGGACTCTCACGAAATCAGCAAAATCTATGCCCTGAGCTGGAAAACGGGCTACCGCGGCATGATCCCGCAGGATTACCTCGATGCGCTCAGCGAGGATTACTGGACCCCAAAGTTCCAAAAGTGGCTTTCGGAGGGAACCCTGAGAGCTTTGATCCTTTCCGAGGACGGCGTCCCCTCCGGAGCAATAGCCTTTGGAAAATCGCGCGAGAAAGAATTAGCAAGCTGGGGGGAAGTCGTTTCCCTTTACCTGAGGCCGGAGGTTTTTCGCCGCGGCTTCGGCACACTTCTGATGGAGGAGGCGCTCCGGTTCTTCCGGGAAAACGGATATCAGGACTGCTACCTGTGGGTACTCCGGGAAAATGAACGCGCGCAGGCATTCTACCGCTCGCTCGGATTTCGAATGACCCCGGACACGGTCTCCTATGAGATAGCCGGCAAACAAATTGTGGACTGCCGGTACATACTTCACCTTTAAATAAGACTGTAAAAAGGCTCCAAAGCAAATGCTTTGGAGCCTTTTTACATTTTGCTTCTTTATGTCTTACGGGAGAAGCATCCGCTTTTCTCCGATGTCTCGCGCCGTCCCGCCGACCCGCACCCTGCGGATTTCTCCTCCGTCCACGGTCAACTCCGCACGGATTTCGGAGGGCCTGCCCATTGAATAACCCTGCTCAAAGATCAGCTCCCGCGTATTTTCCTCAATCAGACCCTCACGGAACAGGTAACAGGCCAGCGCGCCGCTGGAGGTCCCCGTCGCCGCTTCCTCGGGAATTTCGTAAAGCGGTGCGAAGTTCCGGCAGTGGGCAGCGGCTTTCCCCTTGGTTTCAAGTGTGAAAAGGTGATACCCGATGACTCCGTACTTCCGGCTGATTTCCTTCACTTTCTGAAAGTCCGGCTGTATGTTAAGCAATTGCTTTATTGACTTGACCGGAATCAGTATATCCCGGAGGCCGGTTGAAACAATCCGGGCGGGAAGCCCGGGCAGAAACGCATCCTCCGAAATTCGGAGGGACTCAGCCAACTCGGCTTTGTCCACACATTCCAGGAACTGTGGGGGATTCTGGTCCATAAACACGGCGCCATCGGGCCGAATCTCCACCGGCAGGATTCCCGCGCGGGTCTCCTGCGTGTAGCATCCCGCACGGAGCCTGCCTGTGCTGCCCATCAGAAAATAAGCCGCAATGGTGGCATGACCGCACAAATCTATTTCCGCCGCGGGTGTAAAGAATCTCACCCTGCCATCCGCAATGCTGGATTTTGTAACAAAAGCCGTCTCGGAAAACCCGATTTCGGCAGCTATGCTAAGCATTTGCTTATCCGAAAGGCAATCCGCCTCCAGTACCACTCCCGCGGGGTTCCCTCCGCCGGATTCTTTGGCGAATGCATTCAGTGTAAAAGCACGGATTTCCATAGGTCAATCCAGAACCGCGACCACTTCAACCTCCACCAGAACGTTCTTCGGCAGGGTTTTCACCGCAACGCAGGAGCGCGCAGGTTTGCCTGTAAAGTACTTTTCATAGACGGCGTTGAAAGCCGCAAAATCGCCCATATCCGCGAGGAAGCAGGTGGTCTTAACCACATTTTCGTATCCGGTGCCGGCCGCCTTTAAGATAGCGCCGACATTTTTAATGGCCTGTTCGGCCTGAACGGCAATGTCACCCTGCGCGATTTCACCGGTGGCGGGAATAATCGGAATCTGCCCGCTCGCATAGACGGTGTTCCCGGCGACAATCGCCTGTGAATACGGCCCAATGGCCGAGGGTGCTTCCTTCGTTGAAATAACTTTCAGCATTTTTAAGGCATCCTTTCAATTTCAGTTTTCTAAAATATGATATCCGGCCCGGAGGATGGCTTCGCGAATCTGGTTGAGATGCGCGCGGTTGCGGGTTTCCACCCCGATGGAGAGCGTGCAGGCGGTAATTTCCGTCTCCTCGCCGCTGCGGTCGTGGCGGACGCTGACGACGTTTCCGCCAAGACCGGCGATGATGGCGGAAACCTCCCGGAGCTCGCCGGGCTTGTCGGTCAGTTCTACGGTCAGGCGCCCCTGCCGCCCTTCCTTCAGAAGGCCGCGGCTGATGACGCGGGAGAGAATGGTAACGTCAATGTTGCCGCCGGAAAGCAGGCAGGCAACCGTTTTGCCCTTCACATCCACCTTGTTGAACATAGCCGCCGCCACGGAGACCGCGCCCGCGCCCTCGGCGATCAGCTTGTGCTGCTCGATGAGCGTGAGAATCGCAGTGGCGATTTCGTCGTCCGTTACCGTGACGATCTCGTCCACATACGCGCTGCACAGGTCATAGGTCAGTTCACCGGGGCATTTGACCGCAATTCCGTCCGCAAAGGTGGAAACGCCCTTCAGCGCCTCGACTTTTTTATCGTGCAGCGCCTGCACCATGGAGGGCGCGCCCGCCGCCTGAACGCCGTACACCTTGCAGCTCGGCCGCAGCGCCTTGACGGCGTAGGCGACACCGGAAATCAGCCCGCCGCCTCCGACCGGAACGATGACGGCGTCCACCTCCGGAAGCTGTTCGAGAATTTCAAGCCCGATGGTACCCTGCCCCGCGATGACCTCCGGGTCGTCGAACGGGTGAATAAACACCGCGCCGCTTTCCTTCTGCAGTTCGCAGGCCTTCTGGTATGCGTCGTCGTAAACGCCCTTCACAAGGCAGACCTCGGCGCCGTAGCTTTTCGTCGCCTCGACCTTGGAGATCGGCGCGCCTTCCGGGATGCAGATCAGCGAGTGGATCCCGCTCCGCGCCGCAGCCAGCGCTACGCCCTGCGCATGGTTTCCCGCGGAACAGGCAATGACGCCCTTCCGCTTTTCCTCCTCCGGGAGCTGGCTGATCTTATTATACGCCCCCCGGACTTTAAAGGAACCCGTAATCTGAAGATTCTCCGTTTTCAGGTAAATATTGCTCTCCGGATTGATGTTTGGGGCCGGGATCAGGTCCGTTCTCCGGACGACGTTTTTCAGCACGTAGGCCGCCTGATAGATTTTATCCAATGTCATGATCATTACCTCATTTTCAAAAGCCCGCCGTTCGGCAAGCCGTAAATATTGTGATTCTTAAAGGCGGAGCAGGCTGAGCCTGCACTCTTATTTTTATAAGCTCAAGGGCTTAGTCGGTTTGGCAATGATTACTTCTTTCTTTGGTTTTGTCCTCATGCCGGACGAGTCGTACTTTCGGACAGGCTGAGCCTGCACGCAATTTTTTACTCAAAGCTGGCTTAGAAGATTCCGAAGGTGAGTGCATGACTATTTTACGGATGTCCGCAGTCATGGTCCGCCGTAGGCGAGAAAGACGCTGTGCGTCCAAAGTGCGGACAGGGGGGCGCTTCGACCCACGACGAGAGGGTTATCTAACCGCGTTCCCCTGCACTCCCCGGCACCCCCCATCTTCCCCGGCAATGTTCTAAAGCAAGTCGATTTTCATTGTTACCTTCCCGGTTTTAAACTGCGTGTGTTAACCCATTCGGCATTGGTGAAAACCGTCCCGGCAAACCAACCCCAAAATATATCCGTGCAAAACGCCGGGCCCTTGACTGCGGACTCGGTCCGCTCAGGTTGACATGGCCATGGAACCGGTGCGCAGGATCTTCAGTATATTGTAAGGAGTGTAAAGCTCAATGAACGAGTTGATGGAATCGGAATCTCCCGTCAGCTCGAGGATCATGGAATCGGGCTGAACATGAAGGATGTTCGCGTGAAAAACATCCGCAATCTGCACCAGCTTTTCACTGTTCTGGAGCGTGCGCTCCACCTTGAGCAGCAGATGCTCCCGCACCACGGCCTCCGAGCGGTCCAGCACGCTGACCTCCACGATGTCCACCAGCTTGGAAAGCTGCTTATCCACCTGCCGCACGATGCGGTCGTCGCCGGAGACCACGATCAGGATGCGGGAATACTCCGTGTTCTCGGTCTGCGCCGCAATGATGCTCAGAATATTGTAATACCGCCGGCTGAACAGCCCCGCGATGCGCAGCAGCACCCCCGGAGTGTTCCGTGCCAGAACGGAAAGCACATATTCTTTTTCGTTTGCTTCCTGCATAAACTGATTCCCCCTTGAAATCAACGCGGTAAAACCGCTCTCATTTTCTCCAAACCGTCCCGCCAACTAAGCCCGCGGTTTCCGCTTCTCAGAACGCCGGGCCCCTGCGTGAAAGCTCAGCCTTCTCACATTTCAAGCATCGGGTTCTCCACGGAACCGCCCGCCGGAACCATCGGCAGCACGTTGATATCCTTGCTCATCAGGCAGTTGATCAGCACCGGTTCGTTCAGAGAAAGCGCTGCCCGGAGCACCGGCTCGATGTCGCTTTTCTTCGTGACCGTCATGGCCTTTACACCGAATGCGTTCGCGAGCATCTCGTAGTTAGTCGGCCCGTCGACGTCCGTCTGGGAAAACCGGCCGTCGTAAAAAAGCTTCTGCCATTGGCGAACCATGCCGAGAGTGCTGTTGTTGAAAACGATCTCGATCACCGGGATTCTGCACCGCGCCAGCGTGGAAAGCTCCGCGCAGTTCATGTGGAAACTGCCGTCGCCCGTGATGTTCACCACGCGCTTCTCCGGGTTTGCGGCCTGCGCCCCGAGTGCCGCGCCGAGCCCGTAGCCCATCGTGCCGAGCCCGCCCGAGGTGAGGAAATGCTTCGGCTCGCGGAAGGTGAAGAACTGCGCCGTCCACATCTGGTGCTGGCCGACGTCGGTGGAAACCACCGCGTCCGGCGCAAGGCGGCACAGGGTCTCCAGAATCTCCTGAGGGAGCACGTCGTCCGGGGTTTCCCCGACCTGCCGCAGCGGATACTCCCGCTTTACCTTTTGAATGCTTTCCACCCACTCCGCGTGATCTTGTTTCGGGAGCAGCTCGTTCAGCCGGGCGAGGATTGCCTTGACGTCTCCCTTCAGCTTCAAGTCGACGTCGATGTTCTTGTTGAACTCGGCGGAGTCAATATCGATCTGCAGAATGCGGCAGTGCTGCCCGAACAGCCCGGCGTTGCACAGCACCCGGTCGGAAAAACGCGTGCCCGCCGCAATGAGCAGGTCGCAGTTTTTAATCGCCTCGGCGGAGGCCTTCGTTCCGTGCATCCCCAGCATCCCGAGGTAGCGCGGGGAGGTCTGGTCGTAGCCGCCCTGGCACATCAAAGAACAGGAAACGGGGGCGTCCAGCTTTTCCGCGAATTCCGAAACCTCCGCAGAAGCGTCGCCCAGAACCACTCCGCCGCCGCAGTACAGGAACGGACGCTCGCTCTGTTCGAGCATCTCCAGCGCCTGCGCGAAGCGCTCCTCCGTCGGGAAACAGGGCTTCGGGAATTCCAGCGGTGCGGCAAGACCTTGGAACTCCGTTTTGAGAGCCGTCACATCCTTCGGAATATCCACCAGCACCGGCCCCTTCCGGCCGGAACCCGCGATTTCGAACGCCCGCCGGAGCGTCGAAGCCAGATCCTCCACGTGCTTAACCAGGAAATTGTGCTTTGTCACCGGCATGGTGATCCCGGTGATGTCAACCTCCTGAAAGCTGTCCAGCCCAAGCAGATCGCGGGTGACATTCCCCGTGATGGCAACCATCGGGATGGAATCCATATAGGCCGTCGCTATGCCCGTCACGAGGTTGGTCGCGCCGGGCCCCGATGTGGCGATGCAGACGCCCGTCTTTCCCGTGGAACGGGCATACCCGTCCGCGGCGTGTGCCGCGCCCTGCTCATGCGCCGTGCGGATGTGGCGGATGCGATCCCGGTATTCGTATAGGGCGTCGTACAGGTAAAGCACGGCTCCGCCCGGGTAACCGAAAACCGTATCCACCCCCTGTTCCAGCAGGCACTCCATGACGATCTGCGATCCGGTGAGAAGCATTCCGAATTCCTCCCAAAATGAAAATTTAGCCCGCCCAGCGGTATTCTGCCCGAAAAAGACGACAAAAAAGCCTTCGCCTCTTTCCTAGAGGCGAAGGCTATAACGCTCCGCGGTACCACTCTAATTCACCGCTGCAATGCGGCATCTCTCGCGTGCATCCAACAATGCACTCTCCCGTAACGGTGAGAACCGGGACGGCCTACTCGAAACTCTTTCAGCCTCCTGCTCAAGGGTGATCTCGTGCAAATTCCGCGCCGCCTCGCACCGACCGGCAGCTCTCTGAATGCGAAACTCCTGCATTCCGTCCCTATCAACGCATTTGAAAATATATTTTTTTCAGTATATTCCAACCGAAGATCTTTGTCAACAGTTTTTTGATTTGAAAGATAAAATCTGCAGAATTTAAAAAACATACAACGCAGTGCACATTTTAGCGCTTTAAATCAACAATTTTAACAATTCGCAAAAAAGTGATTGACAAATGTATTTGCGCGGTGCTAAGATTGTGCTCAACAGAATATCGCAAATGCAGTGATCGGGAAAAAGTACGGAATGCCTCACTTGCAGAGAGCCGCTGTTGGTGCGAGGCGGCAGGAGCTTCCGATATGAACATCCCCCGTGAGCAGTCGGACTGAACGAATTTTTCCAGTAAGCCCTGACCGTTTCCGCCCCGTTAAAGGCGGACGTATTTGGTGGGCCCGCCTGATACGGTTGAGGTGGCCGCAATGCAGCGGCAAGCAGAGTGGTAGCGCGGAGTTTAAAACCTTCGTCTCTGAGTAAATCAGAGATGAAGGTTTTTTTGTATTCTCTGCAAAGCGGTATTCCGGATGGTTACACGACATATTTGTTGGATTTGAGGAAGGAAGAAACGCGTTATGAACGGATTGGCAATCATTGTCCTTGCCATTGTCGTGCTGGGCAGCGGCTATTTATTTTACGGCAAATGGCTTGTCAGGAAATGGGGAATCGACCCCAATGCAAAAACCCCGGCCTATGAACATGAGGACGGTCAGGATTACGTTCCCGCCCCGAAGGCTGTCGTATTTGCGCACCAGTTTTCCACCATCGCGGGCGCGGGCCCTGTAACCGGACCGATCATCGCGGCCATGTTCGGGTGGCTGCCGGCGCTGCTGTGGATTCTGGTCGGCGGCGTGTTCTTCGGCGCGGTGCAGGATTTCGGCGCGCTGTACGCCTCCGTGAAAAACGAAGGCAAGTCCATCGGCCTTGTCATTGAACAGTACATAGGCAAAACGGGCAAAAGGCTGTTCCTGATGTTTTGCTGGCTGTTCTCGCTGCTGGTCATCGCGGCATTCGGCGATATGGTCGCCTCCACGTTCAACGCATACGCTGCAGTCGGCGCAGCGCCCAGCGCACCCAGTGCGGCTGCGGGTTCCATTTCTCTGTTCTATATTCTCGGCGCGGTTCTGTTCGGTCTTTTCATGAAATACGCAAAGCCCAATCAGGGCGTCCTGTTTGTCGTCGGGCTTGTGCTGTTCATCGCCATGATGGCCGCCGGTATGGCGCTTCCGCTCTACCTCGGCAAAATGCAGTGGCTTCTGATCGTGTTCGCGTACATCTTCTTCGCATCTGTTGTTCCGATGTGGATTCTGATGCAGCCGCGCGACTACCTCAGCGCATTCCTGCTGATCAGCATGATCATATGCTCGGTGGTCGGCATTTTTGCAACCAATCCGGATATGAACCTTCCGGCATACACCAGCTTTAATGTGGGCGGCAAGATGCTGTTCCCCATGCTGTTCGTTACGATCGCGTGCGGCGCGGTATCCGGATTCCACAGCCTGGTTTCCTCCGGTACCTCCTCAAAGCAGATCCGGAATGAGAAGGATATGCTCACGGTCGGCTACGGTGCTATGATCGTTGAATCCCTTCTGGCCGTCGCGGCGCTGGTTGTCGCCGGCGCTGCCGCGAAGAGCGGCAAGCTCCCGGACGGCACTCCGTTCCAGATTTTCTCCGCCGGTGTTGCGGGATTCATGGAAAAGTTCGGAATGCCCGCCTATGTTGCCAAGTGCAGCATGACCATGTGCGTTTCCGCACTGTGCCTGACCACGCTGGACTCGGTCGCCCGTATCGCCCGTATGTCCATGCAGGAGCTCCTGTATGACGAGGACGGCAAGGCCCATTCTCCGGTCACCCAGTTCCTGACCAACAAGTACGTCGCCACGGTGATTACGCTGTTCTTCGGCTTCGTTCTTTCGCTCGGCGGCTACAACAACATCTGGGCGCTGTTCGGCTCAGCCAATCAGCTGCTCGGCGCGCTGGTGCTGATTGCTCTGGCCGTGTTCCTCAAGACGACCGGCCGTCAGGGCTGGATGCTCTACGCCCCGATGACCGTGATGCTGGTCGTCACCATGACCGCGCTTGTGATGGCGGTTTACAATATCTTCGTGAAAATCGGAGTCGGCAAATTTGTTTTCCTGACCGACGGTCTGCAGCTGATCGTCGCGCTCCTTCTGATGGGTCTGGCCGTTATGGTCGCCTATCACTGCCTGCGCAAGCTGTTCGAAAAGGAAAAGAAGGTTCCCGCCGGGGAAAGCGAACCCGCCTGATTCCTGCTTGAATCCGTATTCAATCCCCCGCCGAGGCGCCTGAAAAGCGTCCTCGGCGGGGGATTTCTGTTTATTCCGGCTTTGCGTCCTCCGCGATGTCGGCGGTTTTTGCGCCGATCAATTCAATCAGCGCTTTCGGCTCCACTTCCACCTGCGTGCCGATCCTTCCGCCGCTGACGCACATCGCCGCGATGTTTCCGCAGCTCGAATCAATCACCGTAGGAAACTGCTTTTTCATTCCGACCGGGGAGCAGCCGCCGCGGATATAGCCGGTAATTTTGTTGATCTCGGTGACGTGGATCATCTCGACCGATTTTTCCCCGACGCTTTTTGCGGCCGCTTTCAGGTTCAACTCCTTCGCGACCGGCACGACAAAGACGAAATATCCGCCGCCCGCACCCCGGGTCACGAGGGTTTTATAGACCTGTTCCACGTTCTGACCAAGCTTTTGCGCGACGGAGACGCCGTCGATTTTCCCGTCCTTATTCTCGTAAAAATACGGGTGATACGGAATTTTTGCCGCATCAAGGATGCGCATTACGTTCGTTTTCAATTCCTTTGCCATAACTAAGCTCCTTTTTTCGAAGGCCCGCCGTTTTGCAGAGTGCAAAAATGCCGCATTGCTGCGGCGGGACGGTTATTAAAAACGTGGTCATTTCCCGCCAAGCCGAGAACATGGGAGTTTCTTCCGACCGTCCCGGGACGCAAAGCGTCCCACTTGCCTTCGGCGCCCACGACTAAGGCATCCAGAAATTTTACGTCTTTCTTTTCGCTCGGGGTACACTTTCGATTGGCTTGTGCTTCTTTATATGCAGGCTGAGCCTGCCGCCGGGCCTTTGGATACAGCGTCACGCTGTTATTATTATAGCAAGGCTCCGCAAATTGTAAAGGCGGCGACACTGAGAAGCACTGTGACGCAGGTCCAAGCCCGGATTTTCTGCCCCCTGGTCGCCGCGTATTCCCCCATGACCTCCGGGCTGGAGGTCAGCAGCGTGAGGAAAAGAAGGATCGGTGCCATGAGGATTCCCCCCGCCACCTGCGCCAGCACGGCGATTCGGTTGAGCGGCAGACCGGGCCTCAGAACGACGGCCGCCGCCGCGCAGACGCTCAGGGCATAGACGCCGTAAAACCCGGGGGCCTTGCGCACCGGGTCATTCAGGCTGCCCGGCCATCCGAACGCATCCGCGACACTCCAGGATGAGGAAAGCGAAACCGTAATTGCCGCGAGCAGACCGGAATCAAACAGACCCAGCGCGAACAAAAACCCCGCCGTTCCGCCGAATTTCTGCGTAAGCACGCGTACAAGCTCCACCGGCCCGGCGCTCTCCAGATTCGGAATCTGCCCGCCGACGGAAGCGCCGATCCAGATCAGCGCCGCCGCGACCGCGACCTGACAGACGCAGCCGACGATGGTATCCAGCCTTCCGTTCCGGATGTACTGCGCTTTCAGGCCTTTATCCGCATAAGCGGAATTTTGGTAAAAGATCATCCACGGCGCAACCGCGTTTCCGATCAGCGCGGCCGTGTACCACCAGAAAGGCTCGCCCGTGCACCGCGAAAAGCACTCACCCGCTCCCGCCTCCGGGCGCACGAAGAACGCGAAGCCGAGAAACAGGAGGTTGAACAGCCCGATCAGCAGACCGAAGCGTTCCTTTGCCTTATACCCGCTCAGCATTGCGATGGAAAGCACCAGTCCCACGCTAACCAGCACCGCCGGGAGCCTGGAAAGGCCGATCAGTTCCAGCCCGGCGGACATCCCGATGAACTCCGTTACCAGAATGACCAGATTTTCAAGAAACAGTGCGGCAACCTGCAGAGCCATCCAACCGAAGCCGTACCGCTTCCGCAGCAGGCGCGTATAGCCCGAGCCGGCCACAACCCCCAGCCGCATGGCCATTTCCTGCACCGTGTATGTAATCAGCACAAGGCAGAACGTCATCGGAACAAAGACGGCCCATCCGAACTGCGCCCCCGTCACCGTGTAGGAAATGATTCCTCCCGCATCGTTGTCCGCCATGGCGGCCAACATGCCGGGGCCCAGGAACAGTAAGAAAAAAAACGGCCCCCGTTTCCGTTTCCGCATGAAAACACCCCCAAAGGCAGTCTATGCCCCGGGGGGTTAATGTGTCAGCCTTTTCTTTGCGGGAAGAAAAGGCTGAACGAAAAGAAACGTTATTCTTGATTAAGGACTAAAGGAAAATCACTCCGTGATTTTCCACTTGATTCCGTTGGGGGTATCCTCCAGCACGACATGCCGCGCTTTGAGCTCGTCGCGGATTCGGTCGGCTTCCGCCCAGTTCTTCGCTTTGCGGGCCTCATTGCGCTCCGAAATCAGTTTTTCAATTTCCTCGTCGGCAGCGTCCTCTTTCTTTGCATAGAGCAGGCCGAGCACGTCCGCAAGTTCGTTGAACAGCCCGAGTGCAAAGGAGCACAGTTCCTTCGACGGAGCGGTCGCGGCGTTCAGGCTCGTATTAATTTCCTTGGCGAGGTCGAACAGGGCCGCGGTCGCGTCGGCGGTGTTCAGGTCGTCCTCCATTGCCTCAATGAACTGATCCCGGAAGGTTTCCAGCTTTCTGCGGACTTCCTGCTCGCCTTCCTTTTTGCCCTGCGGAGCGTGCTCCATCAGGAACGCCAGATTATCGCGGCAGTTGTAAAGGCGCTCAAGCGACGCCTTGCACTGGTCGATCACGTCGACGCTGTAGTTGATCGGCGTGCGATAATGCGCGGAAACCATCAGGAATCGGATCGGTTCATAGCCGTACTTTTCCGCCACGTCGCGCACCGTGAAGAAATTGTTCAGCGATTTTGACATTTTCCTGTTGTCCACATTGATATAGCCGTTGTGCATCCAGTAGTGCGC
>JAEWRF010000224.1 GCA_023460155.1 Bacillota bacterium
CCGGTGTCTGATCGACCACGAGACAAGGCTCGTGCTGGGGCGCACAAAGGCCGACACGCTGGAACTTCGCGCCGACTCCCACGGCCTGTGGGGACGGGTGAAAATCAATCCGCTCGATCAGGACGCAATGAATCTTTACGCGCGGGTGGAGCGCGGCGACGTCGACCAGTGCTCCTTCGGCTTCGACATTCTGGACGAGGACATGGCGGTCAACGAGCGGGACGGCTCCGTTCACTGGACGATCAAATCCGTCCGGCTCTACGAGGTGAGCGTCGTCACGTTCCCGGCCTATGAGGACACGGCGGTCGCGGCCCGGAAAGCCGATTACAGCCAGATACAAAAGCGTTCCGTTGAAATATGGCGCTTGGAAAAGAAAGAGGTATTGCAGAAATGGCATTGAAACAGCTTGTTCTCAGGAAGAAAATTACAGGACTGAAAGCCCAGCTTGAAGAACTGCGGAAAAAGGACGCCGGATTTCAGACCCGTTCCGAAGCGCTGAAAACCCGTGAAGCCGAAATCGAAGCCGCCGTGAGTGAGGTGACCGAGGATTCCAGCGCCGAAGACCGCGCCGCCGTTGATGCGGAAGTGGAACAGTTCGACGCGGACCAGAAAGCTCTTGCGGATGAGCAGGCGGGAAATGAGGAAGAAAAAAAGAAAATTGAGCAGGAAATCAGCGCTCTTGAAGCGGAGCTGACGGAACTGGAAAGCCGGAGTGCCGCTCCTGCGGCGGCTCCCCCGAAAAAAGAACAGAGAAAAGAGGATTTTGTAATGAGCAAAAGACACAGCTTCGGCATGACCATGGAAGCCCGCTCCGCGTATCTGGCCCGTGAGGACGTGAAGGACTTTTACACCCGCGTCCGTAATCTGATCGGGCAGAAACGTGCGGTGATCGGTGCGGAACTGAATATTCCGACGGTTACACTAGCACTCCTGCGTGATAACCTTGACCGCTACAGCAAATTGATCTCGTTTGTAAAGCTGCAGTCCGTTCCGGGCAAGGCCCGCCAGTCCATTATGGGGACGGTCCCCGAAGGCGTGTGGACGGAAGCGATCGGTAAGCTGAACGAGCTCTCCATCAGCTTCGCCCAGATTGAAGTGGACGGCTACAAGGTCGGCGGTTACATTCCGGTTCCGAACTCCATTCTGGAGGATTCCGACGTGGAGCTGTCCGGCGTGATTGAGGATGCACTCGGTCAGGCACTCGGCCTTGCCGTGGACAAAGCCATCCTGTACGGCACAGGCACAAAGATGCCGCTCGGCATCGTGACCCGCTTGGCACAGGCGACTGCACCGGCGGACTGGGACGCGAACGCTCCTGCATGGACGGACCTGCACACCGGAAATCTTCTGAAAATTGACCCGACCGGTAAAACCGCCGAGGAATTTTTCTCCGAGCTGATGTTGGACCTCGGCAAGGTCAGCGGGCACTATGCTACCGGCGGCACATTCTGGGCGATGAGCCGGAAAACTCATATGGAGCTGATGTCGAAGTCCCTGACGTTCAATTCCGCCGGTGCGATTGTGGCTGGCGCGAACAACACGATTCCGGTTGAGGGCGGCACGATCGTCGAGCTGGACTTCATCCCCTACGGCGACATCATCGGCGGCTACGGTTCTCTGTATCTGCTCGCGGAACGCGCGGGCGCGAACATCGCGGTTTCCGATCAGGCGCTGTTTATCGAAGACCAGACCGTTTTCAAGGGCACGGCACGCTACGACGGCAGGCCGGTATTCGGAGAAGGCTTCGTGGGCGTGAATATCCATAACGCGGCTCTGACCACAACGGCCACCTTCCCCAGTGATGCGGCGAATGCATAATCCATAAATTTATCGGCGGCATCGTAACGAGTGCCGCTCTGTTTTTTAAGGGGTGGTGAAGATGGCGGAATTTGACCCGGCGCTCACGCTCGGCCTAATGAAGTCCCGTCTGGGAATCAAGGTGGACACGCTCGACGGATACCTGACGCAGGTGGTCCAGGCGGCATACGGAAAGCTAATCGACCAGATGGGAATCGTCTACGACGAAACCCGGTTCGACCACGCGATGCTGCTCGCAGATTACGCCGCATGGCGCTACCAGAACCGCGATGCTCCGAGTGAAATCCCGCCCTGGCTGAAACTGGAGCTGCGCGAGCTGTATCTCAGCTCCCATGCAAAGGAGGCCGCCGATGACTCTTCTATTTAATAAGATGGTGACGCTGGTCCACACGATTCGAGCCAAGGGCGTTGACGGAATTTCAAGTGAAACGGAAACGCTGTTTCCACACATTCCGGCAGCATATCAGTCCGTCTACGGAAGCGAATTCTACCGGGCGAACGCGCAGGGCATCCAAACGGATCTTACGGTGGTGCTGGCCGCCGTGAACTATTCCGGCGAGACCAAGGTCATTGACGAAGAATCGAATCATACCTTTCAGGTCGTTCGTGCTTTTTATAACGGCCTGAATGTGGAACTGACGGTAACTGATCTGGGGGTGGTGCGGTAATGGCGAAGGTGGATATCCGACTGCCGGAAGAATTTCTGATGAAAATCTCCCGGCTGGGTGAAAAGACGGATGAAATCATCCCGAAGGTTCTGGAAGCCGGGGCTGTCGTGGTACTCCCGAAGGTGAAAGCCAACCTGCGGGATGCCATCGGCAGAAATACCAAATACAAGTCGCGTTCGTCCGGCGAGTTGCTGGAAGCTCTGGGTGTCTCCCCTTCCCGGCAGGACAAGGACGGTGATTTCAATGTGAAGATCGGTTTTCGTGAGCCGCGCAAAGACGGCGGCGTGAACGCAAAGCTCGCAAACATTCTGGAATACGGAAAATCCGGCCAGCCGCCGAAACCGTTTCTGAAACCGGCGAAGGCCGCATCCAGAAAACCCTGCATTCAGGCGATGGAGCAAAAATTGGAACAGGAGATCGAAAACCTATGAACAATCTCATTTCCGAAATCAGCGACATCCTGTTTTCGATTGGAATTCCATATGAAACCGGCGTATTCCACGAGCCGTTCCCTCCGGAATACGCGGTCATCACACCGCTTTCCGACACCTTCGAATATTTTCTGGACGATGCCCCGC
>JAEWRF010000225.1 GCA_023460155.1 Bacillota bacterium
CCGGAACCCTGTGGAGTTCAGGCTCCCCTGCAACCCGGAAGCAGTTGTCGATGGAACCGTATTTTGTTCCGAAAACCGCATAGGTCGAGTTGTTCTTTTCCTTGGGATAGACAATGATTTTCAGTCCGGTGGGATGCTGAATTTCAAAATAACGGTCGCCGACCCGTTCACTTTTCCGTTCTTTGATCAAATCCATCAGGCTTCCACCCCCTTCCCCTTCAGGCAATAGACCGTATCGAGAGACACCTTCCGGGCCGCCTCGGCGACCTGCTCCGCCGTCACCTTGCCGACCAACTCCGCCTCCGCTTCCGGGGTCCGGAGCGGATCGGAAAACGTGCGGGAAAGGTACCAGCCCTCAAGAGCGTCGGGCGAATCGGAAAGCGTGTGATAACTGTTGCAAAGGCTCAGCTTTGCGGCGTTCAGGTCCTCTTCTGTGAAATTCCCTTTTCTAACTTCTTCGAGCTGTGCGAGAATCTCATTTTCGGCCCGCTCAATATTTTTCGTCTCAACGCCGCTCTGGACCAGCAGAATGCCTTTTGCCGGGATGAAAACAGAGCTGCAGTAATAACAGAGACTCAGCTTTTCGCGTACATTTAAAAACAGTTTGGAATTTGGAGTGCCGCCGAAAAGGGCATTCATCAGCTTGACCGCCGGAACGCCGGCGTCCGGTTCAGCGCAGCCGGTGCGAAACCCGAGAACCAGCTTCGACTGAACAACCTCCATGGTCTCCACGGTTCTGCGCGGTGCGGAGGATGCAGAAACGGTTGAGGTCGGACAGGCAACAGGCTCGGTTCTTCCAAGGTTCCGGAAAGCGGCGTAAAAATCACTGTAAACCGGGGCAGGGTCGCAGTCCCCCACCACCATGATTTCCACTCTCGCACGGCGAATCAGGTCGTTCCAGATCTGTGTGAGGTCCTCGCGCCGCAGCTGGGCTACGGACTGTTTGGTTCCGCATCTCTGAATGCCGTACGGCTCCCCTGCGCACAGAAGTTCCTCGCAGCGAAGGCGGGCATAAGTGCGCTTGTCGTTAAACTCAGAATCGATCATCTCGCACATCTGCCGCTGTTCCTGCTCGAAACCGGACCGAGGGAAAAGGCCCTCCTCAAAGGGCGGATCGAATATCATGCTGCAAAGCAGCCTGGAAAGCTCGGAGGAAACGCGTTCTCCTTCCAGCGCATAGCGGTCGGCAAGACCGGAAGCCGACACAGAAAGTACCTGAACATCGCCCAGCTTTTCCACATCCGCGTCAAGAACGGCGCCGTACAGCTCCGAAAGGTGCGCGTTCAGCGCCGTAAAATCAGGATACTTTCTGCTGGCTCTCGTCAGCAGAAACGGTAAAATTGCGTTCTTTGAAACTACTTTTTCGGACAGAGGCCACAAAAAATTAACGGACATGCGCACGGTCTTGAAGCGGCTGTCGTAAATGCTGCGGAAACCGACGCCTTCGCAGACGGAGCGCTGTTCAATTCCTGCCATTCAAGCTTCATCTCCAAAATAGATTCGATAAAAGCAAAGATCATTATACCACAATCCTTCCCCTTAGAAAAGAAAGAATATACAGTTCCAATGAAAATTTACAAGTTGGAACGATTTCTTCAGTCAGCATTTTCTATCCGTTTGCGGACGCCTGCTTGCGGGGCGAATATTGCCTATGGTATAATGAAACTTAATACAAATGAGGTGTATATTTTGGGTAACATAAAAAACAAAGCCGCTGCTTCGGAAATCACTCTTTTTCTCCTGACGATCCTCTGGGGCTGCGGTTTTGTGGTTGTAAAAAATACAACTGCCTCCGTTTCTCCCAGCTACCTGATTTTTTTGAGGTTTTCCATTGCCGGCGTGCTGCTGTGCGCTTTTTTCTGGAAAAAGCTGAAAAAACTCAATTGGTTTTATATTAAATGGGGGTTTGTACTGGGGCTGATTAATTTTGTCGGGTTCCAGTTCCAGACGGTCGGACTTTCCAATACGACCGCGGGGAAAGGTGCTTTTCTCACATCCGTCTACTGCATCGTCGTTCCGTTCCTTTATTGGTTCATCAAGCATATCCGGCCGGATTTTTATAACATTTCCTCGGCTGTCATCTGTGTGGTTGGGATTGGCTTTCTTTCCCTGAACGAGCAGTTCTCCATGAACCCCGGGGATGCGCTGTGCCTTATGTGCGGCCTGACCTCTTCTCTGGATATTGTCTTCATCGGTATTTTGACCGAAAAATGCGACGCTATACTTCTTTGCATCACGCAGCTGGTTGCTACGGCGCTGATTGCCTGCCCGGCAGCACTGCTCTCCGGCCCCTTTCCCGTTATGAGCACCGACAACACCTTGTCCATACTTTACCTCGGGCTCGTCAACACCATGCTTTCCTTTATTCTCCAGATGATCTGCCAGAAATACACTCCGCCGTCCAAAGCGGCCCTGCTGATGTCTCTGGAATCGGTTTTCGGAACAATTGCGGGAATCGTTTTCCTGCAGGAGGTTCTGACGCCGAGAATTTCCGTCGGTTTCCTTCTCATTTTTATCGCCGTGCTGATCTGTGAAACCAAACCGCCGTTTCTGCGGAACTTCTTCCTCAGCCGCTTGAACAAAACCTAAAATATCGGCGGAAAACCGGCAATCGGTTTTCCGCCTTTTCATTCTCAGATTAAACTTTCACAAGCGCCTGTTTGATATCGTCCAGAATATCGCCGGGATTTTCAATGCCAACGGACATGCGGATCATATTCGCGCTGACCCCGGCTTCTTTCAGCTGCTCGTCGTTCATCTGGCGGTGGGTGGTGCTTGCCGGATGAAGAACGCAGGTACGGAGATCAGCGACATGGATCACAATGGAAGCGAGGCGAAGGCCTTCCATAAACTTAGCGGCTTCTTCCCGCCCGCCCTTCACGCCGAAGGAAATGACACCGCAGGTTCCGTGCGGCATATATTTCTGTGCAAGCGCGTGATACGGACTGCTCTCCAGACCCGGATAGTTGACCCATTCCACCTTGTCGCTGCTCTCGAGGTACTGCGCGACGGCCATCGCGTTGGAGCAGTGCCGTTCCATGCGGAGCGCGAGTGTTTCCAGACCGAGGTTTAAAAGAAAAGCATTCATAGGCGCCGCCTGAGCGCCGAGATCGCGCATTAGATGGACGCGAGCTTTCGTAATATAGGCGGCTTTCCCGAAATCCTTCGCATAAACCATGCCGTGATAGGACTCATCCGGCTGGGTGAACGCAGGGAAATTCCCGTTGAACCAGTCGAAGCTGCCGCTGTCCACAATCACGCCGCCGATCTGAACGGCGTGGCCGTCCATGTACTTTGTCGTGGAATGCACAACGATATCCGCCCCGAATTCAAACGGGCGGCAGTTGACCGGAGTCGGGAAGGTGTTGTCCACAATCAGCGGAACTCCATGGGCATGAGCGGCTTTGGCAAACTTTTCGAGGTCGGTCACAACCAGCGAGGGGTTGGAAAGCGTTTCGGCAAACACGCAGCGCGTATTTTCCTGAAAAGCGGCGTTCAGCTCCTCCTCGGTGGAATCCGGAGAAACAAAGGTGCAGTCGATCCCCATTTCCCGGGTCGTTTTATTGAACAGATTGAAGGTCCCGCCGTAGATTGCGGCAGAACATACCATATGGTCGCCGCTGTGGCAGATATTCAAAACAGACATCATGGAAGCTGCCTGCCCGGACGAAGTCAGCAGAGCGCCGACGCCGCCCTCCAGAACCGCGATTTTCTTTTCCACCGCATCCAGAGTCGGGTTGCCGATACGCGTATAAAAGAAGCCGTCAGCCTTTAAATCAA
Source organism: Bacillota bacterium (assembly GCA_023460155.1). Taxonomy (GTDB): domain Bacteria; phylum Bacillota; class Clostridia; order Oscillospirales; family Acutalibacteraceae; genus Caproicibacter. The sequence continues at coordinate 3,781 of JAEWRF010000225.1, forward strand.
AAAGCTCGCCGAGCTTCTGTGCGCTGTCGTATTTGTAGGTTGTGCTCTGCACGATCGGCAGAACGCGCGGCTCTCCGTTTTTCGGCTCATACCCGGCATGGATGCAGTTGGTGTCGATTTGATAACTCATAGGTTTGAAAACTCCTTTGTTTTGATTTACTGCAGGTGAAACAACGCTTTTACAAAATACACAATCTGATCCGACAGGGAAACGGCAAGCCAGATTAGTATTAAAAACGCAACCGCCGAGACAATCCGCAGAAAGGCCCTCCGCCCCGGACTCATCGGCTCCGCTTCTTCCTCCTGAAGCTCCGGATTTTTCCCGCGCCGCTCACCGTTGCTGAGGATTCCGATGCTCTCCAGAATTTCACGGCACTGATCGATTTTTTCATAGGGCACAAAGATATCTATGCTCACATTGGGGGACTTTCCATAAGGGAATCGCGATGCACCCCCCAGGCCGCATACTCTTTCTTCGTGGGGGATCCCATTGTCGTCGAAAGCTGCCGAAGCAGCTTCGCTTTCCGACCGGTCCGACGTCATCAGCAGCACCGGGTCGGTCGGCTCAGCCTCGCGCAGCTTCCGGCTTCCGCATACCGGGCAGCGTTCGCCATCCCGGACCAATATCTGACAGGTTGCACAGTACAGCATTTTTCCACTTCCGTTCTTTTTTTATGATAGCATATCCCTTCCCGAATTTACAGAGAAGAGAACCTATTTTTTCGTACTCCCTACAAAAAAATGGGCTGAATCTGCGTTCCCTCAAGTGCGGCAAGTGTAGCCGGAAGGATCCGGCTGAAATCCGAAACAACGGAATAAGGCTTTTTTTCCGGGCTGTCCTGCCGCATCGGGACAAAATAAATATGCTTCACGTTCATGAGCCGGCCGAGATTTTGAGCGGAAGCCGCCAGAGCGTCGTTGGTGGACGGCGCCAGAATGATCGGAGTGCCGACCCGCAGTGCCGACTTCACAGCCATCGTGACCGTGGTATCCGTGATTCCGTTGGCGAGTTTGCCCAGCGTATTCCCAGTGCAGGGAGCGACGATCATGGCGTCCACCATTTTTCTGGGTCCGATCGGTTCCGCGTCCACAATGCTTTTCAGAATTTTCGTCCCGCAGATGTCCTCGATTTCCCAGATAAAATCCTCCGCCCTGCCGAAGCGCGTATCCATGGAGCGCGCATTTTCAGACAGAATCGGGATAAGATGGTATCCCTGCTCTGCGATTTTCCGCATCTCGTCGATGACCCGTTCGAAGGTGCAGAAGGAGCCGCACAGGGCAAAACCGAATGTCAGTTCGTTCACTGCTTCGTCACTCCTCCATGATGTGGTAGATGGTGCGCTTAATGATTTCACCCGCCGCCCGGGGCGCAACCTTGCCCGGAAGCGACAGCGCATGGATCACTTTGAAGCTGGCGGCCTCCGCGGCAGGATAATCAACTCCGCCCGGAGGAGAAGCAAGATCGATCAGGAGCGGACGGCCGGGCAGTTTTACCAGAACGTCTTTCGTGAAAATCACCGCCGGAACTGTGTTGAACACCAGATCAAACCTGCCCCCGAGTTTTCTGGTATCCGCCACATCATATCCGAGGGCTTCAATCCACGCAAAATCCGACTGCTTTCTCGCGCCGACGGTTACCCGCGCGCCAATCCCCTTCAGCTTTGCCGCAAGGATCTTGCCGGTTCTCCCGAATCCGGTTACAAGGCATTTGCTTCCGCTCACCGTGCCGGGATATTCCCGCATGGCGATCTCAACCGCTCCCTCCGCCGTGGGGACCGCGTTGCGTACGGCGAATTCCTCCCGGGTGTAATAATCGTAGGTATCGACGGAATCCCAGAGGTCACTGGTCTGGAAAAGCTTTCCCATCATGCCGCCGAAAACCTGTTTTCCCCGCAGCAGTTCTGCGAAAGCGTCGTCGAGCCGAAGTTTCATATCGCTGTAATCCATTTTCAGGTGTTTCCCGTCCGCCGTCACCGGCAGCGGAAGGATAATATTTTCGCACAGGTTCACAAGCTCGGCCGCATCCGCCTTCCCCACTTTACCCGTAAAAGGGACGGCGTCAAAACCGCAGACGTAAACCGTATATCCGTCCGCGGCGATGGACTCAGCCAAAGCGATCTGGCGCCGGTCCCCTCCCAAAATTCCAAAACTGTTACTGTTTATCATGTCGGCAGCCCTCCAAAAGTTCTTACCCCATATTATGGAGGAGAAACTCCGGTTGTGCCTTTCCTTCCGAAAGCATTGCGGCCGATTTTATGTTGCAAATCTTAAAAAAGATGATTATTATTAATATGTTTGACAATATAATGAATGGAACATGATTTTCCATAAAAAGATAAGGAGATCGCTATATGGTGGAAAACGACATTTTATCAAAGGTTAAAAGGATTCATTTCGTAGGGATCGGCGGTTCTGGAATGTGCCCGATTGCCGAGATTCTGTTTCATAAGGGATATGAGCTGACCGGTTCCGATACCAACGAATCGGATACGCTCGCCCGGATCCGCTCGTACGGCATTCCAGTCAGCATGGGTCAGAAAGCGGAAAATGTAAAAGGGGCGGAGCTCGTCGTTTACACTGCGGCGGTAAAGCAGGATAATCCGGAGCTTGTGGCCGCGAGGGAAAGCGGAATTCCCACCGTGGAGCGCTCCGTGATGCTTGGGATCGTCACCCGCCGGTTCCCGGATTCCATCGCGGTTTCCGGCACGCATGGAAAAACAACCACAACTGCCATGATCACACAGATTCTGCTCGGTGCAGGGCGGGACCCGTCCGCCATCATCGGCGGAAAGCTGCCTTTGATCGGCGGAAATGGCCGCGTGGGGAAATCAGGAATCATCGTATGCGAGGCCTGCGAATTTGTGGATACCTTTCTGCAGTTGACCCCGTCGATTTCCGTGATCCTGAACATCGACAACGACCATCTGGACTATTTCGGCACGATAGAAAACACCATCCGCTCCTTTCACAAGTTTGCGGGCCAGACTTCCCGGCTGATTGTGGTCAACGGGGACGACGCGAATGCCCGGAAGGCCGTGGAAGGGATTCAGGGGGCAAAAATCGTTACCTACGGCATGGATAAGAAAAACGATTATGCCGCGGACCAGATCGAAGCGGCTCAACGTGCGCGGGAAAAGTTCACGATCCTGAAAAACGGCGAAAAGGCCGCCGACATCCAGCTGAGTGTTCCGGGGAAACACAATATCTACAATGCGCTCGCCGCATTCGCAGTTGCGGACAGTCTGGGAGTCGATGCCGAGAGCATTGCCAAGGGACTTCATGAATTCACCGGCGTTCACAGGCGCTTTGAAATTCTCGGGGAGTTCGGCGGCATCACGGTTGCGGATGATTTCGCCCACCATCCTACGGAACTTGCCGCAACGCTGACCGCGGCCAAACAGATGGGCTTTTCCCGCGTATGGGCCGTCTTTCAGCCCCACACCTATTCCCGTACCTACCTGCTGTTCGACGATTTTGTAAAAGCCCTCAAGCTGGCCGACCGGGTGGTCCTTTCCGAAATTCTTGCCGTTCGGGAAGAAAACACGTATAACATCTATGCAAAAGATCTCGCTGAAAAAATCCCGGACTGCGTCTGGTTCAAAACCTTTGAGGAAATTTCTGACTATATGGTGAAAAACGCACAGGACGGCGACCTGATCCTGACGATCGGTGGCGGCGACGTTTATAAGTGCGCCAACCGGATCGTCGAAAAATACCGGGCTATGCAGAAGTAAAGATAAACACAAAAAACAGGGCCACACATTTCAGTGCGGGGCCCCGTATAGCAGAAAAGCGCGCCGGAAATTCCGGCGCGCTTTTGCTTTATGCTTGTCCGATCAGTCGATGGTAAGCTGCTCGTTATGCTCCTCATGGTAAGTTTTTGCCGCTCCGATCAGCCCCTGGAACAGAGGGTGCGGAC